>DASPUT010000097.1 GCA_035622735.1 Thermodesulfovibrionales bacterium
TTGAATACGGCGTATCCTACCTTTTCAGGGTCAGCAGATGCACCGACAACGGCCACGGACTTAGGGTTGAAGAGGGTGTCCAGCACAAAAGAAGGATACTAAATGGCCGAACAATTTGCAAGGAGGATAGACGTGACTACGGCAAGTGCGGGATTGACAAATACCATTTATTATTCTATCCTTGCGTGTGGAGGAAAAGGAAGGAGAAGGGTCCCCGTATAGGCGGCTTTCCCGTCTTTTTGTTCGGTTCGAGAAGAAGCGATAGTAGTTCCTCTTTCCCTGAGTGACGAAGTATGCGATATGAGGTCATCACGATATTCCCCGATATCTTCCATGCCTATCTCTCTGAAAGCATCATAAAAAGGGCGATCGGCAAAGGGATCGTTGAAATCAAGGTACATAACCTCAGGGATTATACAACGGACAAACACAGGACCGTCGACGACTACCCTTACGGGGGCGGCTCCGGCATGGTCATGAAACCGGAACCATTCTTCAGCGCTGTTGAAGCCATAAAGGCCGATGGGTTAGAGACGTATACGATCATGATGACTCCGCAGGGAAGGCCCTTTCACCAGGGACTTGCGGCGACACTCTCCCGGGACACGAGGAGGCTCCTCTTTCTCTGCGGCAGATATGAGGCGATCGACGAACGGGTGAGGGGGGGACTTGTTGACCTCGAACTGTCTATCGGTGATTATGTTTTGAGTGGCGGAGAACTGCCGGCATTGGTTATAATAGATGCTCTCGTGAGGTTACTGCCGGGTGCGCTTGGTGATGAGCATTCGGTCGAAGAAGAGTCCTTCTCCTGGGGCATTCTGGATTATCCCCACTTCACGAGACCCCCGGAATACCGTGGGGCGCGGGTTCCTGATGTACTCCTCTCCGGCAACCACAGGGATATCGAGCGGTGGAGGAGGAAGGAGGCCCTGAGGAGGACATTGCGGAGGAGACCGGAACTTCTCAGGAAGGTCTCCCTTGAGCAAGAGGATCACATACTACTTTCAGAAATCGAGGAGGAAGAGGGAAATGAGTCTCATTAATGCCGTTGAGGAGGCGTACAAGAAGGATGTGCCTGCCTTTCGGGTAGGCGACACGGTCAAGGTTTTTGTCAAGGTTGTTGAAGGTGACAAGGAAAGAATCCAGCCCTTCGAGGGTGTGGTCATTGCGCGGAGGGGAACCGGGGTAAGAGGAACGTTCATGGTGAGAAAGGTTTCCTTCGGTATCGGTGTTGAAAGGATATTTCCCCTTCATTCCGCTTCCCTGGATCGGATCGATCTCATACGGAGGGGCTCTGTAAGGAGGGCAAAACTCTACTATCTGAGGACGAAGAAGGGCAAGGCAGCGAAGATAAAGGAGATGGGGAGAGAACGCATCGCTGCGGAAGAGACGAAAGAAGCGTAGTGGACATCTACCGGTATGATGAATCCCTCAGGGGCGAGGGATTTCACCGTATAGCCGGTATCGATGAAGCGGGAAGAGGACCCCTTGCAGGTCCCGTAGTCGCCGCGGCTGTTGTCCTTCCCCCTCTGAAGAGGATTGAGGGCTTGCGAGACTCTAAGAAGGTTCCAGGAAAGGAACGAGAGAGACTCTTCTGGGATGTATTCTGCTGTTGCCTCGATGTCGGCGTCGGGGTTGTAGAATCTGATGTAATAGATAAAATCAATATCTTAAAGGCGACACGGCTTGCGATGGAGACAGCCGTACGAGACCTATCTTCGGACCCGGATCTTCTCCTGATAGACGCCCTGCGTCTGTCTTCCCTCAAGACCACAAAGCAGGTTTCCCTGGTGAAGGGGGAATCGAGGAGCGCCTCCATAGCAGCCGCTTCCATCATAGCGAAGGTCGTGAGAGACCGGATTATGGAGCACTATGACGGCATCTATCCCGAATACGGATTTGCGGCGCACAAGGGATATCCCACGAGGGAGCACATCGGGAAGATAGCGCAGTGCGGACCGTGTCCTATCCACAGGAAGAGCTTTGAACATGTTATGTCTCTGAATCTCCCCTATGCGTGCGGGGGCGGATAAATGGAACGAGAAAGGATAGACGAAGCCCTTGAGCTGCTCTGGCTCCTCGACGAAGAGGGCCATTCGGAGATCGACCGGTTCCGGTTGAGTTCAGATGATCCGGAATTCGAGAGCCTCCTCGACGCTCTTTCGGTCGAAGGCTTCATCACGGTCAATGACCGTCTTGTCCTTCTGTCCGATGCGGGGCGCGAGCTGGCGAGGGGACTCATCAGGCGCCACCGTCTCGCGGAAAGACTTTTTACGGACGTATTTGCGCTGAAAGATGACCAGGTAGAATCCGACGCCTGCAAGATGGAGCACATCTTGAGCGAGGAATTGACGGACAGCGTCTGCACGTTCCTGGGGCATCCGCCCACGTGTCCGCACGGAAAACCGATTCCAAAGGGGGAATGCTGTAAAAAGTATAAGGTCGAAGTTACGCCGGTTGTTATGCGGCTTTCCACCTTCGAAGTCGGCGCAAGGGGCAGGATCGTCTTTATCGTCCCTTCCGAGGCTGCGAGAATCAGCAGGCTCGGCTCGATCGGGATAGCCGCCGGCAGCGTATTCAGACTTATCCAGAGAACACCTTCCTATGTCATTCAGGTCGACGAGACGACCGTTGCCATAGACCCGGAAATAGCCAAAGAGATCTTCGTCAAGAGAATAGCATAAATGCCGCGAAAATACGGCTCGGGTCTTGAGCCGCTTCATAGACTATCATTTAATCTGTTTCCGAGAAACCCGGGCTTGTCCATCTGAAATCCTCCATCCCATTCCCTGAATCTCGGTAAGAGCCTTTTACATTTCACTCCTGTG
Source organism: Thermodesulfovibrionales bacterium (assembly GCA_035622735.1). NCBI lineage: Bacteria > Pseudomonadati > Nitrospirota > Thermodesulfovibrionia > Thermodesulfovibrionales > Thermodesulfovibrionales bacterium. The sequence continues at coordinate 2,829 of DASPUT010000097.1, forward strand.
TGCTATTATCTTGAAGATGGACGAACCTCCGACGTGTAACACGAAGGAATGCCGGGATGCGGGGAAGCGCGTCTCGTAAAATCGCGAGAGGTGCGATATGGACAAGATAGTATTGAAGGTCTTCCTCTTAGTGGCTGTCGTGTCACTTCCGCTCGTTTGTGCTGCAGAACCGATCTGTCTGGACTGCCACAAGAAGATCACCCCTCAAGTGGTACGTGATTGGCAGCTGAGCAAACACAATACGAAAGGCATTGACTGTACACAGTGCCACGGAGACAAGCATCAATCTGAAACAGATGTGGCGAAAGCGGAGATTCCGACTCCCGATACCTGCGCCAAATGTCATGATAAACAGGTGAGGCAATACAGAGGCGGAAAGCATGCCTTCGGTTGGGCCGCCATGAAACAGCTGCCGTTAATACACTGGCAGCCCCTCGCCGGGACTGAAAGCATGCAAAAAGGTTGCGGAGTCTGCCACAAGGTAGGAGTGAAGAGTGCGCAAGAGATACAGGATTTAAAGAAGAGCGGCCAGATCTTCGGCAATGCTTCGTGCGATTCATGTCATACCCGACACGCATTTTCGGTTCAGGAGGCGAAGCAGCCTCAGGCCTGCCAGACCTGTCACGTTGGTCTTGACGGACCGCAGTGGGAGATGTATTCAGTATCAAAACACGGTGTCAGGTACCTTCTCAAGCAGAACAGAACCCTGCCGGAAGACATCGCTGCTCCCACCTGTCAGACCTGCCACATGCAGGACGGCAATCATGCGGTACGAACTGCCTGGGGGTTCTTCGCATTCCGACTCCCCATGCCTGAGGATGAAGAATGGGCCGCTGATCGGACACTCATCATGCAACAGCTGGGGCTGCTGGGAGCGGACGGTAACCCGACTGAAACAATGAAGACAGTGAAGGAGATGGATGTGTTTCGATTGACTAACGAGGAGTGGCAAAAGGATCGTGATAAGATGGTCAAAACGTGCCATCAGTGCCATTCCGTCAATTTTGTGAATGCCGAGATGGCAAAGGGCGATCAGATCATAAAGACTGCAGACCACCTCATGGCGGAAGGACTGCGGATTGTTGATGCCCTCTATCGGGACGGCTTGCTCAAGAGACCGGAGGCTCCTCTCTATCCGTTCCCCGGTCTTACCGAATTCCCGGCAATTGAACAGAAACTCTTCTTTATGCTCTCCCAGCAGAGGATGAGGGCTTTTCAGGGGGCGTTTCATTCAAACCTGGATTATACGTACTGGCAGGGGTTGAGTGCGATGCAGAGGAGTCTTACGGAAATCAAAGAAATGGCGGCAGAGATTCGGGAAAAGGCTGCGGAGAGAACACTGAGAGAGGAAGAAGAGCCGGAGTGAAACCACGTTAGGGGTTGCTCCGACTCGATCCGCCGGGGAATGAACCCCGGTCTTCCCGTTGCGATAACAATGAAACACGCTTCTTCCTCAAGTTGGCGATCGTCCTTAAGCTCTTGGTTAATGGCTGCATTGCTTGCAGTCAGCCTGCAGTTGGAGCTTGTCCCCCTTGCATACTGCAACAATCCGCCACTGGTAGGTTCGATTTTGTTTTTCATCAGGGACTCCGAGACTCGCTATGGAATTCCTAATGCTACTATTGAGGTCTATGAAAATGACAAATTGATAACGACCCTTAGTGCTGATGATACAGGGCACTCGCGGTTTGATGCGAAGAAGAAGGGAACTTATGTCACAAAAGTCAAGGCTGAAGGCTATCGCTTACTAGAAGGTAGCAATAGCCTGGAAGTTGGTGGCAGAGCATTGGAACTCGATGTAATGCTGCCACCATTGACTCTCCCAAAAGAACTTAAAGGTGGCACCATTGAAGAGTTTGAGAAAGATGCGAAAGAAAGAGGCGATATAATCTTTTATGGTTTTATCGTTGACAGGAAAACCGGAAAACCGATGGAAGGTGTTCAAATTCAGGCGGTCGGCTCAAATATAAAGGGAATAAGTAATGATCGCGGGTTTTTCCTGATTCGCTATCCTGCGCCACCTCAGCCTGCTGATCCCGATGCTCTGTCGCCATTAGAAACCTATACTTTCGAGAAGACTGGATACAAAACAGAAGAGTTCCAGAATGAGTTCGCGAGGCCCGGAGCGCACGGACTATATGTCGATATGGAACTCGGGTCGGGCAAGAATATTCACAAGAATCCACACAGGAGCCTCCAACCGGTTCCATACCCCGACACTAAGACAGATAAGTCTAAAGAGCAGAGTTCCCAAGAAATATTCTTTTCGGAAGCAATTGTAAAAGCGGCAAGGGTGCTCGGCGACCTCTCTTTCGTCACACTCTAGGGCGGTCCAGACTCTTCCAAAGACTCCTCCTGCTTATTCTTTCTTTCCTCTTTGATGCGCTTCACTTCGAGTACTCTCTCGACTGATTTGTAGGCTATGAAGTACTTGTTGACGTTTGCCACGTACTGGACGGTTTCTCGCCCCATCTCTTTGAGCGCCAATCTTTCGACGCTGAAAAACCACTTGTTCGGGTCCATCCCGAGTTCGCCTGCTTTTTGACGGAGGCTTGCTATCTTTGCGGGTCCGGCATCATAAGCAGCGAGGGCGAAGTCAACCTTGTCTCCTGGGCTCATGCCCGGATCGTTGAAGTATGTCTGCCTGAGGTATGCAAGATACTTTACACCGGCCTGGATATTGTTCTCCGGCGTGGCGACATTCCGGAGCCCGAAGCGGGCTGCCGTCGCCGGGATTACCTGCATGATCCCGACGGCCCCCCTCCGGCTCCGCCTATTCTGGTTGAGCCCGGATTCCTGGTATGCCATGGCAGCGATCGTGAGCCAGTCGAAATCGTACATCTTCGCATATTTCCTGAAATAGAAACGGAGTTTCATGAGCTTTCGTTTCTCCGACTCCGCGATTGGGTTCAGCATCCATTTCGTCGCACCATAGTATCGAGCGAAGAGCATATTACCAAGCACGGTACCCTGACGCGCCTTTGTGCCGATGAACTCGTTCAGGCTGGCAAGCAGTTTCGGGTTCTCCTTGCGAACGGCACAAGCGAGATTCCCTCCGCCACGGAGAATGATATCTTTTCTCACGGCTATGTTCTGCAGGACACAGCACCAGAGATCCGCTATATGGTTATCGACGACAGTTATCCTGAAGATTCCCGAGTTGACCATCTCTAGAATATCCTCCTCTTCAAGGGTCCTGTCGACCTCGACGATCCGGACGGGTCTGCGACCCGTTTTCCCAAGTCGTTTATTCAGGTCTTTCAGGTGTTCTGCATAGCTGCTTCCCGAGACGACGTGCACGGTTCTCCCCGACAGGTCATCGAGCGTTCGGAGGCCAGCCACCGCCTTTCCCGTTACGATAACCTCGTTGACATTCATGATGTAGGGTTCGGTAAATGCGACGAGCTTTTCTCGCTGCGGCGTAATGGCCTCTCCTGCCGCTATATCGCCTCCCCCGTCGAGGAGCAAGGGGATGCGCTGATCGCTCGGAACGGTGATGAAGATAACGATGGGGTTCGATCCCCGCTTTCCGACTTTACCATGGAGAAAGTGCTCGTACTCATGCAGCAGTTCATACTCCAATCCCTGGGGTTGGCCATTGACGATGGTAAAATTCGTCTTGCCGTAGGAAACGAGTACGCGGATAACACGCCGACTCTCGAGGATCTTGTCGAGGTCTCCGGTCCATCGTCCATGGAGAGGGCCCAAGAGGGCACTGTCAATACTCGGCTGGACTCCGGGGTCCGCTCCCTCCTCCGTCTTGGGGGAACAGCCCGATATCATCTCGAGAAGGGGAACGAACAGGAGAAGACTTGTCAGTATCTTCACGAATAGATTCATCGTGCTTCATGCGGACGGGTAGTGCCCGTCTCGATCTGCGAAAATGACCCTGCGGAGACCGCGAGGTTCGTCAACCACTGCTAATTCGGCAGGCAGTTTATTGCGGCCTCCTCACGTTCCTATCGACATAATAAATGCAACGAATTCTCTATCCATCTATAGGTTATCACCGAAGAGACAATATTCAAGGGGGGGGAATTGACCGGGCCTTCTCTGCAGGCGCGGGTCTCATAACGATTCGAGGGAACACTTTGACGGAAGCCTCCTTCTCCTAATCAAGGATGCTCCGAAGCAGCTTCCGGATTCGATACTCGGCATGGAAAATAGAGGTCAATAGAGACCGATCGTGAAAGGATGCCGAGGAATGACAATCACCCACGGTCGCACTCTCCGGAAAAGGGGGCTCCTCGCTCGCCGCCGAACAAGGACACCGTTGAAGGGATCTACCTTGAGGGACAGACGGATTTATAAACTAAAGCATCTCCCGAGTTTCCGGAGATATCGAGCCAACGAGGATTCGAGATGGATTTGTCATCTTCCTGAAGAATACGGGCTTTTCTGTTCTTGCAATCGATTTCGTATAAGTACCTTGCGGCATTACTCTTAGCCCAAACCGTCACACTGTTTTCCGAAACCTGTTTTACGCTCTTCGTGTCATAATAGAACGTGTTGCCATATGAATCTTCCTGGAGAAGCTTCCAATTTGTCAGTTCTGTCTTGGAACAGCCGAGCGTAAAGAACAGAGCCAAGATGCAAAAAACTGTCGCCCTCACGGAACGCAAACAACCCTTCATTTTAGACCTCCCCCGATCTCACCGATGGCCAGTTGAGTTTTCTCTCTTCAGGATACATGAAATCCCTATGCTTCTCATGTACGGCTCTGCTTATGAATCGGCAGTCATCCTTTTCCCTGGCCGTCTTACCACAAACGGAACCAGCGTCTCTTTCCTTTTATCTTGGCCAGGGAAATACGCATTTCTCTCAGGGAATTGACTATTTCAGTCTGCTGTTTCCTCGCTTCGTTCATCTCGCTGAAGAGAACCGAGAGGGTGTCCTTCAACTCACGGGCCAGCGCAGAGACCGCGTCTTTCGTCTCGTGGGACTGGGCGGAAACGACGTCTTTCATGTCACGGGAACGGGTGGAGGCGACATCTCTTATCTCCTGAGAGAGATTAGAGACAGTATCTCTTGTATCGGAGATAGATTGGATAAGCTCCCGCAGGCTGTCTACAATCCTCTTCAATTCCTTGTCAGGAAGGGCAGGCGGTGAAACGGGGCCTTCGGAGACGGCAGATTCTGGAATCGACCCTCGTTCTTTCGGGGCATCGACGGCCCTCGTATCCATAGGCTCTGCCGCAGTCATAACTCCCGCGATATTCATCGGTGCTGTGGTACTCGCAGACGGCACGGTATCCGCAGGTACCGCCGTATCCACAGGCGCCACGGTATCCACAAATGCTCCGGCATCTTCTGGATTCACGGTCTCTATAGGTTCCAGCGTATCCACGGTTTCGACGGCATCGAGATCCTCCACGGCATCCACGATCTCAATCGGTTCTTCCACAGGTTCTGACGCAGGCATCACCTCTTCGATCTTAAAGGAGTCTTTTTCGCGGATCTTGACGAATACCCCTTCTTCTTTTACGGGCAGGATATCGACCCTGTGCTTTTTCGAGATATCTTTCAGAAGTGCTCTCGTTGTGATTTCAAAAGTCTCCTTGATC
>DASPUT010000098.1 GCA_035622735.1 Thermodesulfovibrionales bacterium
ACCGAAAGGGATATCTCTGTTGAAGACAGGATGAACCTTATCGGAAAGATCGAGCGGATCATACGGAAACATAAATTCGATCCTGAAGAGCTTCTTGACCATATCAGGGCGATTGAGGTTCTTTATCCGAAGAAGGCGGGACTCGTTGATGATCTGACAGGGGTTTTCAGCCACCGATACTTCCAGATCAGGTTGGCTCAGGAGGTCGAACGAGGCCTGAGGTACAAGCAGCCGCTCAACCTCCTGCTTATCGATGTAGACTTTTTCAGCGAATATGCTGAGAAGAACGGCGAACAGATTGCGAACGATGTCCTGAAGAAGATTGCTGACCTCTTGAGAAAGAACGTCAGGGGTTCTGATGTTGTGGTGCGGTATGGGGGAGACGCATTCGCCATAATCCTCCCCAACACGGTTCTCTCGGCTGCCCTCGCCTTAGGTAACAGGTTCAATGCTATCATCAGGAATTACCCCTTCCTCCATGAGGAGACACAGCCGAGGGGACGAGTAACGGCCAGTGTCGGTCTGACGTTCCTCGACGGTCAAACGCCGGAGGAACTCATCCTCTGCTGCGAGAGGGCCATGTCCCATGCGATCAAAATGGGGGGCGACCGGGTGGAGATTTACTCAAAAGAGATGGATGAGGCCGAGGCACTACCCCCAGTCTGATATCCTGATCGATACCTTCGAGAGTCCGATCGGCAGGCTCTATCTCATATTCTCCGGAGAAACATTGACGGGGATACTCTTCGATAAACCGGAAGGTTCCCTGCCGATGAAGGCAAGCAAACGATCCGCGCTTTTCAAGGTCCAGCTGAATGCCTATTTCAAGGGGCAGCTCACCGCGTTTGATCAGAAGATCGGCTTTTCCGAGGGCACTGACTTTGAAAGAGAGGTCTGGCTCAACCTGAGGGAAGTCCCCTTTGGAGAGACGAGGTCCTACCGGTGGCTGGCGGAACGGATTAACAGACCGAAAGCGGTAAGGGCGGTCGGACAGGCGCTCAGCAAGAATCCCCTGCCTATCATCCTCCCCTGCCACAGGATCATAGAGTCCGACGGCTCGCTCGGGGGATACTCGGGAGGAGTCGACATCAAGAGGAGGCTTCTCGATCTGGAGTATTACGCAAGGCAGTCGCTGAGAGATAACGTGCCGTGATATGCCGTTCCAATTCAATCTCTGCTTTCGAACAAAACTCGGCGACTCCAATGCTCTGAAGATCACTGCCACTCCCTACCCAGGTAGGATTGACTCCTGAATGCTCCTGTAATAAGCTTTCGTTAGGCAACATCATGGACAAGCCATCTGATATCCCAAAGCCAATTCAGGACGCTCGGAATGTCGAATAGGGAAAAAGCCTGCAATCGAAGGGATGAGGTCTGCTGCACGGAAAACGAGAGAAGACGGGACAAACGCTACAGCTACCATCAGGCGATAGAATATTCTCGTGATCCGGACGAAGGAAGCCGGCAGGGCATCGCGGTCAATTTCAGTTGCTCAGGACTCTGTATGTATCTGCACGAGAATCTCAGCGTTGGGCAAAAGATAACGGTAAGGGGTGAGCAACAGGGTGACGCGCAGAAGGCAACCGTTCGCTGGACCCGGAAAGTCGATGAGAATTTTTTCATGGCCGGACTCGAATACGATGACGACTGATGGCAGTATCATTTGTAAAAGTTCATAGGTAATCTCCGCTCAAATGTGAAACAATGTGAGTTCCTCGCGGTAGTTGCTTGCGTTATGGTTCATGGTAGCCAATGTGCGGGAATCCGCCGTTGCGTTCGCACCACTACCGTGAGCGGCACGATCCCTAACCTTCTCAACCCGGACCAATGGAAATGAACGAGGGCGACGGTCTCCATCTCTGTTTGGCTTTAAGGAGCGAATGCACCGCCAGTAACAGGTGCACTGCCAAGAAGAAATCGCAATCCTGCTCAAGGTGAATCAAATATAGGGATTCGTTCCCACATCCTTCCAATAAATCTGCGATTTGGTAGAATAGACATGAATCGTGATACAGATCAAGCCTATCGAAAAAGGGATTATTGCACTGGCGCTCATAACGCTTCTTTTATGCGGCCAGGGTAATGCTTCTGAAAGGAAATCGTCTCTTCGTGCGACGGATTCGGAGCTCGGCCCGCTCATAAAAAAGAGGTTGACGGAATGGAAGATCCCGTCGCAAAGGGTTGTTGAAGGAGAACCTCTATGCGCATCGGTTCTCGTAGAAAGATTCTATCGGAGAAGAAACTATCGACCCGCGTGGAGAGAAGACGGCGGCACGATACAGGCCGAGCCCCTGATGAGGGCTGTGGAGGATGCCCATGACGACGGGCTGACGCCAGATCACTATCACCTAGACCTCATAAAATCTCTGCTCGCCAAGGGAGGGAAGGAATCATTTGCGGACGCGGCTACTTTGGTCGATCTCGAACTACTCCTCACGGATACATTCCTTGCCCTCGGTTGTCATCTTTCAGGCGGGTGCGTAAATCCTGTTACCATCGAGGCAGAATGGTTTGCGAAACAGAGAAATGTGGATGTCCCCTCCGCCCTCGAGCAGGCCCTCAAGAAAAAACAGGTTAGAGAAGCCCTCGCGATGATGCGTCCCGAACAGGTCTCCTACGAGAGGTTGAGACAGGCCCTCGCTTTTTACAGGGAACTATCATTAAAGGGAGAATGGCCCCAGGTCTCCGCCGGCCCCGTCTTGAAGAAAGATGCAGTATCCGACCGGGTCGTGGAGCTGAGAAAGAGGCTCGCCGCGTCCCGCGATCTGGAGGCTGAAGAGGGAACGGAAGCTTCTCTCTTTGATACAAGGCTGAAACAGTCGGTAATCTCGTTTCAGAAGCGACACGGACTGAAAGCCGATGGAATCGTCGGCTCCGCCACACTCGATGCCCTCAATGTTCCCCTCAGTGATAGGATACGGCAGATTGAATTAAACATGGAGCGGCTGCGGTGGATACTCGGCAACATCGAGCGGCGCTGCATCATTGTCAACATCGCGAATTTTGAGTTGGATGTTCTTGAGGGCGGGAAGTCGATTCTCTCCATGAGAGTCGTGGTGGGGAAGCCTTACTGGGACACCCCTGTCTTCACGGCAAGGATGACGTACCTCATCATAAATCCTTCATGGACCGTTCCGGAGAGGATTGCGCGGAAAGAGTTGCTGGAGACGATCAAGAAAGATCCTCATTACCTCACCGAACAGAATATTACGACATTGAGGGGATGGGGATCTCAGGAAGAGGAGATGGACCCTGAGGCGATTAACTGGTCGAAGGTCACGGCAAAGAATTTGCCATACAGATTTCGGCAGGAGCCAGGCCCTCAGAACCCCCTTGGGTCCCTCAAGTTTATGTTTCCGAACAAATTCGATATCTACCTCCATGACACGCCGGTCAAGCGTCTGTTTTCGGAGAACGTGCGCACCTTCAGTCACGGCTGCACCCGCATCGAAAAACCACTCGAATTGGCCGTGTATCTCTTGCAGGGTGACCCCTCCTGGACGCACGAAGCCATATTGGCTGCCATAGAAGAAGGGACTGAGCAAGAGGTGAGGATTCCAATTCCTTTAAACGTCCATTTCTTTTATCTCACCGCCTGGGTCGATGAACAGGGCGCCGTTCAGTTCAGAAACGATATCTACGGAAGAGACAAGCGTCTCGATGAGGCCCTCCGCAAGAAACCGTCTCTTCAATGAAGGTCGATTATTTAGCAGGCACCGTATCCTCATCTCTTTTTACTCCTTTTCGTTGGCAGTTGCGATTTTTCTTAGATATGGTTTATAACAAACAGACCGTGAGGGATCGATGAGCAGTCATAAAATGGGCCGGCGAGATTTTCTCACCGCGGGATTGCTGACAGCGACCGCGTGCCTTTTCCCATTCGAATCTGTCGCTGCTGCCGCAAGGTTCTTATCCCCTGATCGAGCGCTTTCCTTCTACAATGCCCACACGGGCGAGAATATGAAGACCGTTTACTGGCAGGAGGGCGCGTATCTGCCGCAAGCACTCGCCGATATCAACTACATCCTTCGCGACTACCGGACAGGGGAAGTCAAGGAAATCGATATCGCGTTATTGGACCTCCTCTTCTCTCTCCTTCAGTCACTCGAAAGCCCGGGTCCCTTTCATGTTATTTCGGGATATCGGTCTCAGAAGACAAATTCACTTTTGCGTTTCATAAATCGCGGGGTGGTCAAGGACAGTCTCCACATCGAAGGCAAAGCGATAGACATTCGCCTCCCCGGGCGTGAGCTGACAACGGTAAGGAACTTTGCCACAGGCCTTCAGAGAGGAGGCGTCGGGTATTATCCCTTCGCGGATTTTGTCCATCTGGATGTGGGAAGAATTCGTTACTGGTAGCACAAATGATGTTTCATTCTTGCCGCTCACCCTACTCGGTCGGCGCAAGAGAGAAATTCTTGAACATTCCGCAGGGGGGTGTCTGGCGGCAGATCACAGGAGGGCATGAGGATATATTTCCGGTGAGGATCGGAAACCTCGGCAACGCATTCGGCGACCGCCTTGCAGAGCAGAGCGGGCTCCCCGCCGAATATGGTATTGATAACGTCCACGTTCCCTGCGGTGACGAGCCGGTCGCTGTATAGCCTGTATACCTCGCCGAGGGGCACACCCACATCGATCGAGATACAGTCGGCGCCGGTTTCAGGATAGAGAAGGAGCTGGGGACGTATGTCTCCGCACTGGTGGAGAAAGCGCCCGATCCCGTATTTCCTGAACTCTTCGAAGAGTTTCCTTTCACAGGGCAGTACCACGTCGCGATAGAGGTCGACGGGGATCAGCGTGACGGCACCTTCCGGTATGGAGATGCCGTCGATAAGACCCCGCTCGATGAGTGGCCCAAAAAGCGCACGGGAGAGACGCAGACCGAGCTCGCAGACCTCCAGGATGAAGGTCTTGTCCGACGCTATCTTCTCCGTGAGGAGATTCCAGTCGCAGAGGATCATGGCCCAGGTGAAGGGGCCCCAGGACGTGGCACAGAGAAAGCGGTCGGGAAGGTGCTTTCTCAAAACAGCGGTCATTTCATGGAGCGCGAGGGTGTGAGGAGAGTGGGAGATATCCACGTTTTCGAGACACCGCGCGTCTTCAGACTTCTCGATCAGGGGAAAGGAAAGGAGTGGGGCCTGTTCCCCGCGGAAGGCGAGGGTGCCTCCTATCGCCTCGGCCGGAAAGGTATTGAGACCCGACCCGGCAAAAACGATATCGGTATCGAGCTCCCCCAAAAAGTCTGCGAGGGTCTCGGCAAAGATGACAGGGTTTTCGGCGAGGTCCTCGATGATGAGGCCGGTCTGCCGGTATGCCCAGAGCCCGGCACCGAACAGAGCACGGGGCAGACGCTCGCTGCGCTCCCCTCGTAAGACCCGCCTGATACTTTCCCGCCTATCCACGGACATCTCGATCCATCACCGTATGTACGCATCGGTCACGTACCTCCGCATCATCCTGTGTGAGTTGAAGTAATAGGCGTTCTTGCCGATGGCGTTCTGCATGATCCGTATCCACGCATTCCGGTCCCCGTAGAATGTGGGCATGACGACATGTTCGAGCTTGCGGTAAAGATCTTCCGCATCCTGTGCGTTGTCAGCGCTGCTTTCGGAGGCATGATTTTCGGAAGGGTACGGCCCGATGGACCAGCCGGTAAAATTTTCTATGTGCCCTTCTATCCACCATCCGTCAAGGACGCTGAAATTGGGGACTCCGTTGTGGGTAGCCTTCATGCCGCTCGTTCCTGAAGCCTCGAGGGGTCTCATAGGGGTGTTGAGCCAGACATCAACACCCGAGACGAGTTTCAGCGCCATATCCATGTTGTAATTCGGGAGATACGCCACGGGGATGCTGTCCTTCAGTTTTTCCTTAATCACGAAGATCTTCTCTATGAGCCTCTTCCCGGCATCGTCCCTCGGATGTGCCTTTCCCGCATAGATTAACTGGAGCTTACCCCTGCCGATCCTCTCAAGCCTCTCGATGTCGGTAAAGAGGAGATCAGCACGCTTGTAAGCCGTCGCCCTCCGTGCGAATCCGAGGGTGAAGATTTCAGGGCTCATCTCGACCCCTGTCTCCAGCCTGACAAAATCGACAAGGACCTTCTTCGCTTCCCCGTGCGCCGCCCAAATCTCATCATCGGGTATGCGGCCCACCCTGACGAACAGCTCCGGCTCATTCGCCCAACCGGGAAGGTACTTATCATAGAGCCTCCTGAAACTCTCACAGGTCCATGTGAAGGAATGGACCCCGTTCGTCACGGAGTTTATCTCGTATCCCGGAAACATGTGCTGGGAGACTTCTCTGTGCTTCTTGGCAACCCCGTTCACGTATTCGCTGAGATTCAGGGCAAGCAGGGTCATGTTCATATGGTCCTTACCGGCGAGGTCTTGCAAAACTTGAAGAGGAAGCGGTTCACCGAGCACCCTCGTCACGAGGTCGTAAGCGAATTTGTCATGCCCCGCTTCAACGGGCGTGTGCGTGGTAAATACGCAGAGGTCTCTCACCTTCTCCACATCCCACACGAGGCGCTCATCCCAAACCTCTTCGATATCCCTCCGATACTCTTTCAAGAGCTCGAGGGCGAGGAGACTCGCATGCCCCTCATTCATATGGTATTTCCTTATCATGAATCCCAGTCTGTTCAGCATCCGGACGCCCCCGATTCCGAGGACGATCTCCTGCTTCAGCCTGTAAGATTTGTCGCCGCCGTAAAGTTGTGCGGTTATTTCCCTGTCTTCGGGGGTGTTGTCCGGGAGGCCGGTGTCGAGGAAGAAGACGGGGATCGTACCGCCCGTCAGACTCCGAACCTCATAGAGCCAGGCCTGCACCGATACATCCCTGCCCTCTATCTGGACTGTTATCTTCCCGGGGAGGAGTTCCATGCATCTCGATACATCCCATCTTTCAGGCTCTTCAGTCTGCCACCCTCTCTCATCAAGGAGCTGACGGAAATAGCCTCCTCTGCTGATCAGGGTGACGCCTACCATCGGGAGTCTGAGGTCTGCGGCAGACTTTATTGTGTCTCCCGCGAGAACCCCTAGCCCGCCGCTGTATGTTGGCATCTCCTGCTTTATCCCAATCTCCATCGAGAAGTAGGCTATCTTCGGATCCCGGGTATATTTCTCCAAACGATCCTGAACGGTGGTTCTCACCATAGTAACGCTCCTCTCACTTCGCAAGTCTCTCCTCTTGTCATGAGGTGATTATATAGCACATACGCAGCCGTCCTGTCCATCCTCCGGCAATCCTACCCTCGCGGAAAAATGGACTCCGGCAGTTCACTCTCCGGAGACAGACGGTCTTTACCCTGGTCACCGTTTATTGTAAGCTATGTAGTAATTCGTCACTCGGCCGGATGACGACAGGGGGAAACTCGAGACAAATGAATCGTCCCGTGACGCGGCCCGGTGCCTACGGCCGTTATCTGTCTTGAAGAGGTTAGTCTTGTGGAAGAGATTGCTGAGTTAATCAGACAGTATCACCTTGAAGAAGATTCTGAATATGTTATTATTCCTCTCTCTGACAAGAACGGCAAGGTCAGACGGTGCTTCATCCTCAAGAGGAGGTTTATCAGGATAGTTTACCCTGACGGACATTTTGCCGATTATCCCCTCGGTGAGATAATCGAGGCAACGGTCAAATATCCGGAACTCCCCCTGAGCGAGTCGATGAAATTCGTGCATAGAGAAACAGAAGTCCCAACACCCGGGGGTACCGGTGACGAAGGACAATCGGAGGCAGAAGAAACAGAATGAAGAAAAAGATATTCATAAACGCAAAATATCCCGAGGAAAAGAGAGTCGCGATCGTGGACGGAGACCTCCTCGTCGACTTCTATGTTGAAGTGGCCTCAAAAGAACATCTCAAAGGAAATATCTACAAGGGCGTCGTTACGCGGATAGAACCGGGTCTTCAGGCGGCATTCGTGAATTTCGGGCCTAAGAAGCATGGCTTTCTCCAGATGAGGGAGATCATGCCCGAGTACCTTACTGCCGGGGGGGAGGGGAAAAGACGGAGGATACAGGATGTCCTCGTAAAGGGAAAGGAACTCATTGTGCAGGTCGAAAAGGATGAACGGGATACAAAGGGTGCGAGCCTGACCACTTACATATCCCTTCCCGGCAGGTATATCGTCATGATGCCCGGGCAGGAGCGGATAGGGATTTCGAGAAAGATCGAGGATAGAGAAGACAGAGAGCGCCTCAAGGAGGCTTTCCATTCCCTCAAACCCCCAAAGAATGCCGGTTTTATCCTGAGAACGGCGGGAAGCGACAAGACCGGTGAAGACCTCGCCAATGACTTAAAGTACCTGACGAAACTCTGGACCAAAATACAGCATGAATCAAAGAAGGTTTCGGCACCGGCCCTCATCTATCAGGAGCATGACATCTCAGTGAGAACCGTGAGGGATTATCTCACCTCGGATGTGAACGAAGTGCTTGTCGATGACCAGGCCGCGTACAGAAATATCAAGGAATTTCTGAGAAAGACCTTGCCCTGGCGCAGGATAAACGTCCGGTATTATAAAGATGCCAAGCCCATCTTCAGCAGGCACAATCTCGAAGAGCAGATCGCGAAGATCAACGAGCGATACATCTATCTGCCTTCGCGGGGATATCTTGTCTTCGACAGGACGGAAGCGCTTACCGCCATTGATGTGAATTCGGGACGATCCAGAAAAGAGGAGAATGTAGAAGCGACCGCGCTGAGAACGAACCTTGAGGCCGCGGACGAGATAGCGAGGCAGCTCAGACTGAGGGACATCGGGGGTCTCGTCGTGATCGATTTTATCGATATGGAATCGTCGAAAAACCGGAGAGAGGTCGAAAACGCCCTGAAGACGGCGATGGGCTCGGACAAGGCCCATACGGACATAAGCGGAATCTCGAAGTTCGGACTCATCGAGATGACGAGAGAGAGACTGAGGACGGCCTACGCCGAATCGATACACACGAAATGTGAAAGCTGCGGGGGTACCGGTATCCTCAAGACGGAGAAGATGGTCGCCATTGCCGCGTTCAGGGAGATTCATACCCGGGTTTCACAGGGCGGCATAAGGAGTGTCACCTGCCGTCTGCCCGTCGAGAGTGCGAATTATCTCATGAATGCAAAACGGGACGAGATCGGCATGCTCGAAAAGGATTCTCTTGTCGCCATTAATATTCTCGCAGACACCTCTGTTCTCCGTGGGCAGTTCAGCGTTGAGTCTGAAAAATCCGAAGTGGCTCCGGAGGCGCCTCCGACGGAGTAGAAGCCCCCGAACCGATCAGGAAATTTCGTGGTCTCGCTTTCTTGTCAAGGGGTCTTGTCCGCCCAAATACTTTCCCTGAGGGGTAGGGGCGTGATAGAATAGAAACAACAGAAACAGAGGCAAAGGAGGAATCATATGGCAAGAGTGGTCACCTACGAGTGCGACGAGTGCGGATGCGAGGTCGTTGTTACAGAGACGGCAGAAACCGATTTGAGCCCGCTCTATTGCTGCGGCATGGAGCTTACCGAGGTTTCGACGGAGAAGAAAGCCGCAAAACCAAAAAAGAAAACCTCCGGGAAAGCGGTCAAGAAGCCGGTGAAAAAAGCACCGAAGACCGTAGCGAAGAAGCGAGTTACAAAAAAGACGAAAACGACCGCAAAGAAGAGGGCATCAAGAAAATAGTCTGCGACGGTCAAACGGGCTGCTTTCTTAAAAAAGCCTTATGAGCCGCCCTGGCTCCCTGCCCGGTAGAATGAAGACTTAAACCTGTCGGGATGAAAGGGCTTCAACCTGACGACCGTACAGGCAGGTACCTGAGTCTTCAGGTCCTCTTCCGAAACGCGCTGGTCATACCCGAGCGCGATGATATCGGGTGCGAGTTCGCCAAGGATAAAGAAGAGGTCCTGTTCCAGGTTGCCGAGGACGACCCGCATAGGTATGCCCGTTGCTTCCACGTCCGTCTTCCTGCGGTTTTCATCGTGCTCAGGCCGTATGCCTTTTATCCTTGCGACCGTCTCGTCCCTCGCGACAATGACAACGAGTTCGTCTCCGAGAGCCTTTGCCTGAAGAAGGTAGTCGATGTGACCGGGATGGAGATGATCGAAGGTGCCTGCGCAGACGACGCGCTTCAATTCAGTTCACCGTACCGTTCCTGAAAATGCCTTGGCATACTCGATGACTATCGCCGCTTGCTCTGCAAGGGCGGTACCGAACTCGATCTCGTCACCGTCAAATTTCCTGTGATCTTTAGCAAGAATCCTGAGTACCCCGATGACCCGCCCCTGGAAGGTCATAGGCACAACGAGCATGCTCGATATGCCCTCCTCCCTCGCCTCCTTCTTATAAACGATCCTCGGATCATTCGGCACGTCATAGATCGCAACGGGCCTTCCCTCGAGGGCGTCTCCGACGCTCTTTTCTGCATCAACCGGTCCCTTATTGAGATACCCTTCACTGAGGCCGTAGGAGGCGACGAGTTCAAGCCTCCTGCGGGATGCATCGAGAAGCCGGATCGTAGCTGCATCAGTGTTCATGGCATGGGCTATTCTCTGCACGATCAGGTTCATCACCTCTTGAACGCTGAGGGTTGAACTGGCCGCCTTCGCT
Source organism: Thermodesulfovibrionales bacterium (assembly GCA_035622735.1). NCBI lineage: Bacteria > Pseudomonadati > Nitrospirota > Thermodesulfovibrionia > Thermodesulfovibrionales > Thermodesulfovibrionales bacterium. The sequence continues at coordinate 10,580 of DASPUT010000098.1, forward strand.
ATGTCCTGAAGGGCCTGGAGGTACTTTGCCTCCTTGTACTGCCGCCCGTACATCCTCGCATTTTCTATGGCGATCCCGCATTGTTCGGCAAGGGCCGCCGCAAAGTCGATGTCCTGCTGGCTGAAGTGTCGCGGCTCCGCGGTGAGGAGTCTCAGTATCCCAATTGTCCTGCTCCGTACGACAATCGGCAGCGTAAGCATGCTCTTGATACCCTCATCCTGAGCCTCTCGCCGGTAATAAACCCTCGCATCACTGGAGACATCATAGATGGCAACCGGTCTCTCTTGCAATGCCTCCTTGATATTTGTCTCCATATCGACGGGTCCCCGCCCGAGATACCGCTCACTCAACCCGTATGCGGCCGCGAGTTCGAGGTTCTCTCCGGAATTATCGAGGAGCCGTATGGTCGCAGCCTTGAGATTCATCACCTCGGGGAGCGTCCTCGTGATCAGGTCAAGCACCTCCTTCAATTGAAGGGATGAACTTGCAGCCCTGGTGACCTGTTGAAAGACCCTGAGGTATTCCTTCTCCTTTGATACGGTCTTCTCGAAGACCCTTGCGTTCATTATGGCGACTGCCGCCTGATCTGCGATCGCGGTCACAAACTTCAGATCCTCCCCGGAATATTCGACGGGTTCTGCCGTATACATCCTCAGGACGCCTATGACTTCATCTCCAAAACGGAGCGGGACGGAGAGGATGGTTCGGATTCCTTCTTCCATCGCCTCCCGCCGGTACCGAGCATTCTCATCGGAGGTGATGTCGTAGACAGAGGCGGATTTACCCGTCAAGGCATCCGTGATGCTTCCGTCGTATTCGACCGGCCCTTTGTTGATGTAGAGGTCGCTCAGCCCGTGATAGGCAGCCAGCTCGAGTTGCTGCGTCTCCTTGTTGAGAAGCCTGAGGGAGCTCGCCTTGACATTCATCACCTTGACCACATTCGTCGCGATGAGGCTCAGGACTTCGTTGAGAGAGAGGCTCATGCTGATCGCCTTACAGATACTCTGATAGCTTTCGAGATATATCCGCTTCGTGAAGATCTTTTCAGCGCAGCCGGGACATATGGAATGGGTTAATTCCCCTAACCCGGCCGCGGCAAAGTAGGCCTCGATGCTCTCCCACTCCTCCTGCTCCGTCCTGATCTTCTTGCACCAACCGCAGATGGGGATCAGCCTCCCCCGACTGTTGCCTTGCACCGAATCTCCTCCCTCTTTATGCTTCCTGTCTTATTGATGTATTTTACCCTTCCCTCCTCTCTTTTTTCTCCGTTTTCAGTTCGTTTCAAAAAGATTTGCTTATAAATTCTTTTAATGAACCCATGAGAGGACCGTTCCGGAATGTGGTATTATATTTATCATGGTTGAGAGCATCGATTATAAGAATTTCAACGAGGAAGAAGACCGCATCTATAAGCATACCATTGCGATGATACGGGCGAGCATCAGTGACGGGGTGAAATTTGATATCGCCTGCGAATTCGTCACGCGTGATGACGGGGAATTGAGGAGTCTCATCATCGATGACGCACTCAAGATCGAGATCGCGGAGTTGCATTACGGGCAAGGACTTTCTCTTCTCGACGTATCAAAGAAACTCGGCGTCTCGATGGAAAGGCTCTTGAAGGCCAGCTCCGAGATGATGGAGGATGTCTTCAATACCGCGACCGAGGCGGCCAAACGACCGCCCGATGGTTCCAAACCGAGCACGCACTAAAAACGGATGAAGCGGGTAACCCTCTTCACACTAAGCACCTGCGCTGTCTGCAAGAAAGTGAAGAAGTTCCTCGATGACAACAGCATACCCTACACTCAGATCGAGGTTGATACTCTCGAGAGCGGAGAGCAGTGGCTTATGACAAAGGAACTTAAGAAACATAACCCTCAGGCCACCTATCCAACGGTCGTCGTGGAAGAGGTTATTCAGGGTTACGACAAGGATGCCCTGGAGTCAAAGCTCCTCGGGGGCGAACAGGGAAAGTCCTCCGGGTGAGGGAATGGCGGCGTGCCGGGGAGACATCCGCTGAAGGAGCGAATGGATTGAAAGACGAGAAGGAATGTGGTCTTGGTAACGACATCTTCGATATACTGGGGCTCAGCGATATAAGAGAGAACCCCGATATCCTTGCAAGGATCAAATTCGATGTTACCCCGCGGATGGTCATGGAACCGAGATTCGGGTCAAACCAGGAAGACCTCCTGAAACTCGCTGAGATCTCCGGTTACATGTTCTATGTGGAATCCCAATGCGAGCCGCCTGCGCTGATGCTCCTGAAGGTCGGGCAAAGGGATGTCACCTCCACCGTCGGAAAGATCGATGAAATCCCCGGAGAGCTGGTGAGGAAAGCGATAGAGAACCCTGCAGACACGCCGTCGAACGGAATGTACGCGATTACGGACGAGATAAAGGGGTGGTTGAAGAAGGAACTGCAGCGTTAGTCTTTATCTGAAAAGTCATGCCCACAGGACAGCGTACAATTCTCACCTAATTTCATTCGAAAACAGGACCATTCATCATAGGCGATCAGAGGAATGGTCCTTCCTGAAAGCCGTGGTTTCATGAGCTTGCAACGGTATCGAGGGTACCATTGGAATTTGTTATCCCTGATTCCAGATTACTTCCAATAACCGTCGACCATAAAGATGCTGGATCAGCCTTCCTAATTATATGATCTCTTTAGCTATTTTCCACCTTCCTGTAATGCCTTACAGCCTTCCTGACTTCCTGCATCACATGCTTTTTGAAAATCTGAAACGGCAAGATCAGGGGAGCCGCGGAGGGAATAGGCATATCCACGGTTAACGTACGCTATACCATCACCCGGCTGCAATGAGATAGCTTTATTGAAATCGTTTATCGCCTCACTATACAGACCTTTCTCGCCATGTACAATTCCCAGACCGATATATGCTTTATGATTGAGCGGGTTTAGCTGAATTGATCTGTCAAAGTCTGCTTTTGCTCTATCCACTTCTCCAATCCGGTTCAAAGCCAAACCCCGATTATAATAAGCAGTATCGTCAAGAGGCCTCAAGTCGATCACAATGTTATAGTTCTCTATGGCAAGATCATAATGGCCCATTTGGGCGAGCACCAAGCCACGATTATTGTATGCTTTATAATATGAGGGCCTCAGAGATATTGCCTTGTCGAAATCTGTTATCGCTTTATCGAACTGCCTCATTCGATAAAAAACGACGCCGCGATTATAATAGGCCCTAGGTACCGTTTGCGGTTCTTTTTCAATCACGTAACTCCATAAGTCAATGCTATTTCTCCATACGCCTATTTGCATGTATGTTAAATATGCCATAAGAACAAGTGACGAAATGATTACAAACACACTGACAGGCTTAATCCACGGGTTAGATATAAACTTTTTTGTCAACAACCATGACACGCATACCCCCACAACAAGAAGAATGCCGATGCTGGGTAAATAAGTATATCTGTCAGCCATTGCTTGACTGCCAACCTGAACAATACCGAGTACAGGGACCAAGGTTATGACATAATAGCTCCATGCTGACAAAAATAATTTTTGCTTTCTTGCCACAACCAAGCAAGCTGCAGTAATCGCGATAACAATGATAATGGCCGAGAGGTATTCCCAAGCTAAGAGTGGCATGTCTTTCAGGGTTGGATAAGGATAAAAGGGGATCAGATCCAAGGGAATTATCATCTTCCCAAGATAGGCCGAGAGGGATTTCATTCCCGTAAGCAACCGCGTTGATAACGGGATCTCCTCAATGGAAGCAAGAGAGGCCCCCGCTTTTTGCGCTGCCACAGTTAATGCTGATGATAGACAACTTAATAAGATAAAGGGCAACTTTTCCAAAAGCGCTGACTTAGATATATTCAGTGATCGATACCGATCGTAGGGGTACCAGTCCAAAATGATTAGGACGGCAGGAAGGCTCACTGCCATAGGCTTACTCAACAGAGCAAGGATGAAGAATCCGAGCGAGCTTAAGTACGTTCTAACGAGCAACAGCGGTTTTTCTCTGTCTACCCTGCTATCTATAAGCCTTAAATATTTTGTATACATGATAATGCTGAGCAAGAAGAAAAGCGCACAAAGGAGATCTTTTCTTTCAGCAACCCATGCCACTGACTCGACATGCACGGGAGGAAGACCAAACAACAAACCTGTCACCCCCGCCGCTATAAGTGTCGCTTGCCTGTTCAGAAAAAATGATGGTCCATTTTGTGAGAGTACATAATTCCGTTCCTCAATAAGTCTCATCACGAGAACTATGACAAGAAAAGTGTTGAGGGCGTGTAAAGCATTGTTGGTCAGGTGATGTCCAATAGGATTCAACCCCCACAAGCTGAAATCTATAGCATGGGATATCCACGTAATCGGATGCCAGTTACTATTATAGAAATGTCCAAATGCCCATCTGAAGAAGCTCCCATCTAAAGAGCGTATGTGAAAGTTATCGTAAACATATTCATAATCGTCCCAGTCAACGAAGTCATTCTGAAGAGACGGCAAGAAGACGAGAAAAGCCAAAAAAGCAATAATAGCAGCAACGCTATAATTAACGAGCAAATGTTTCTTTATTTTCAAGAATGCTTACCTTTTGATAAATGATGAACGCTTTTCAATATTATACTGACATTAAGGGAATAAGATAATCTATTTGAAGCATGATTACTATATGCTATCAGCGGAGTGACTTCCTCATATTCTTTCCGAAGTCAACAGTCAAAATGGTTTGCAACTGGTGAGACTTTGTCGGTGAACTTGAGGTGAAGACCTCAAGACCGAGGACAAGATTTCCCTATGAAATCATGCGCTCACGAATTACCGTTATTAATCCACATTTCGATGAGGCAGATATAAAATCAGGGCTACTTCCAAGGCAACGCCCAACGACGAAGATAGTGCCTGCCAATGACTCTACCGTAACGAGTTCGGAAACACTTCAATTTGCCGATGAGTTTGTCATGTGTCCGGAACAGGCTGCCTTTCGGGTAGCTACTCAAGATACTTGCGATATGATAGAGTAATGTTGTCATTAGCATTCTTTGTCAAAACAGGAGGGGAAGGAATCCAATGAAAAGAATGGGCATTCTGGTAAGCGCTTTGATTCTGCTGCTTGGGTTGTCTTTGCCTGTTCAGGCATCGCTTGTGGACATGAACGACGGAACGATCTATGACACGGCAACTCAGCTAACCTGGCTGAAGAATGCCAACTCAGCAGGGATGATGACCTGGACCGAAGCTGTTGCATGGGCAGAGAGTCTGAATGCCGGCAGTGGGTTTGCGGGCTTAAAAGGCTGGCGGCTTCCGACGACCACTCAGCCGGACAAGACCTGTTCGGATCAAGCTACGCCCGGCGGCAGTTTCCCTCTGCAAGGGCACGGACATAATTGCACCGGCAGCGAAATGGGGTATTTGTATTATGTTTCGCTTGGCAACACGGCAGGCGGCCTTGTGGTCAAACCCGGGCCATTTACGAATATCCGGAAGAACTTCTACTGGTCGGGTACCGAGTACGCCCCAAGCACTACACATGCGTGGAGCTTCGTTGTCCGCAATGGCTTTCAGTTCTACAACCTTAAGACCTTCAACTACTATGTGTGGCCGGTGCGACCCGGAGAAAGGGCACAACCTAACCCTGCCCCGACTCGGCAATGAGATTCTTAAAGCGAATTCGACCATGTACTGTAGGAACACAAGAGGGAGGGAATTTAATGAAAAGGATAGGCATCTTATTGGGCGCTTCGATCTTGGTGCTTTGGTTGTCTGTGTCTATTCAAGCAACGCTTGTGGACATGAACGACGGAACGGTCTATGACACAGCCACGCAGCTAAGCTGGCTGAAGAACGCCAACTCGGGAGGGTCGCCGATGAACTGGGATCAGGCGGTTGCTTGGGCCGCAAGCCTGAATTCCGGCATTGGGTTTGCGGGCTTAAAAGGCTGGCGGCTGCCGGAGACCGCCCAACCGGACGCAACGTGTTCGTATCAAGCCGCCCCGGGCGACAGCTTTCCTCTGCAAGGGTACGGACATAAGTGCACCGGTAGCGAGATGGGGCATCTGTATTATGTTTCGCTGGGCAACACGGCGGGCGGCCTATTAACCAACAGGGGGCCTTTTGAGAATATTCAGGCAGACGACTACTGGTCAGGCACCGCCTTCGCACCAAATACGGAAAGCGGGTGGTTTTTTTTCTTCTTCAATGGCTTACAGAACTACACGAATAAGGCCACTTGCTATTATGTTTGGGCAGTGCGTCCTGGAGCAAGAGTACAATCAAAGCCGATGCCGCCAAGGTAACGATTCCCAAGCGCCACGGACAGTAGCGCTTAGGCATTTGAATTATTCGGCAATTAAGGCCCTGAAGATGCAGGGATTTCCCATGCAGTCATTTTATTAAACTCTCTGAGAAGTCATTGTCGATTTTCCCACGGTAAGGCACAATTGACTCGACAGCATCTTACCACACGACAAGGTCTTATATTGAACCCGTAAATTTGATTGACAAAACGCTCATATCTGATATATTAGCAATATCAAGGGTTCACATCTTCTGTAGAAAACACCTTAGAGGAGGAGATCCATGAAGAAACCTTTCTTCATATTGTTGCTGCTCGTGATCTTTGCTCCACTCGTATTTGCCGAGGTCGGGGTGAAGAAGAAGAGGCCGTTACCTCCTGAATACGGACGGGTGATCATCAATAATTATTCACAGAAGGCCGGTATTCCGCCTGTCGCGTTCGACCACTGGCTGCATCGCGCGAAGTTTACCTGCAGACTCTGTCACGTCGACATCGGGTTCGGGATGAAGGCGGGAACAACAGAGATTAGGGAGACCGACAACATCGCCGGCTACTATTGTGGCACGTGCCATAACGGCAGGACGACTATCAACGGCAAGAAGGTGTTTGAGGCGTGCTCCAAAACCGATGTGGGTGACAGGAGCAGATGTCTGAGATGTCATTCTCTCGGTCAGAATGTCAGGCCGGAATACGACTTTAAAATCTTTACTCAGGATCTCCCAAAAGAACGCTTCGGAAACGGGATCGATTGGGAAAAAGCTGAACATGACAAGATTATCAGCCCTATAGATTCAATGGAGGGCGTCTCGATTAAGAGGAAACCTCTCACCGCGCAGAAGGATTTTCTCGTTGTGCCGACGGTTGAGGGAATGCCTGACATCATATTCTCGCACCAGAAGCACACGGTATGGAACGGATGCGAGCTTTGCCACCCTGAAATATTCGGCAAAGTGAAACGGGGCCAAATTAAGTTCACGATGAACGATAACTTTGAGGGAAAATACTGCGGCGTCTGTCATATGACCGTTGCGTTCCCCATGATTGACTGTCAGAGATGCCATTCGAAGCCGGTGTAGTAATGGCGGGGTAGGAGGCACACAATGGGAGAACTGAAGATCCCGCATTTTGTGCTCATTTTGGTAGCGGTAGTATCTTCAGTGGGGCTGATGAGAGGAACGCCCACGCCTGTGAGTGTGGGCGTTGCCTTTGCTCAGGAAGCCTGGTTGCAGGAATTCAACGATATTTGTGCCAAGACGGAAGAAACGGCTATGCTCAGTTCCGACGATTTGAAGAACCTCGTCGCTCGATGCGATGCACTGAAGCCGCTCATCGACAAGCTTCCCGAGACACAGAAAAAGGTCTATCTCAAGAGACTCCACAGTTGCAGAGACTTCTACGTCTTTGCGCTCGAATCGAAAAGCGACAAATAATTCCGTGCTTCGTGAAAAATATCACCGTGGCGCGCCCGATGATTTCATTTTGGGATGACATCTCTTGCAATCGTCCAGAGGAAAGGCCACAAAGAGATGACAGATACCGCAGGACTCCCCCTCGAGCATGTTGTGCATCCTCAGAGTCTCCGTCGATTTCTTCTTTATATTGAACAGGTCAGGATGACAGCTGGAACAGTCCAGCCACTGCTCGTGAGTCTTGTGAGGAAAGACCGCTGAGGAAATCCCGCTCATCTCCGACTCAAGGACGAAGGTCTTGATATGTACGATTTTCATGGCGCTGCCCGATAAGCTGGTCTTCGGTTTTATGAGTCCCTCATCCAGGGCCTTCGACCAGTCGATTCCATTTCCAAATTTGCTTCTCGGCAGTTTTGCCTCAAGTTCCTGGAGCTTTTTCCAAGGGGCATTCGAACCTTTGCCGTGGCAGCTGTCGCAATTTTTATTGGCGCCTTCCTCCGGCCCAAACGCAATCTTGCCGTTGTGACATGCGGCACAGTATTTGCCGTTCATGTTCCCATTATTACACTGAATGGGCGTTTCATTACGCTTCATCGGAAATTCAAGCTCGTAATGACATACTTTACATGTGTAGTTCACCCTGTGAGTCAAATGCGAAAATTCCACTGGCCGCATATTCTGTTGTCCGCCGGGTCTGGACATGAATTCAGAACCATAGTTTTCGGGCGATGGCAATGGCGGGAGCTTCAACATGCTTTGGGCAAGAGAAAGATCTGCAAGGAAAAGACAACTCAGCAGGAGAAGTATGACCACCTTCATTGTTGTGAAACCCCTGCTAACAAATTTAATGCCCGCAGCAACGAAAAAGAGATTCCTGAAAACCCCTCTGACCGATTTCATAGCACGCTCCGCAAACCCATTCCGGGTTCTGCTACGTGAAACATACAATTCGCCAGGCAACAAGGGTTGAAGAATTTCGGAAGTGTTGCGTTACCTTATACATAGATGCCACCCGTTTTTCTTTATTATCACACAGTGAGTTACTTGTCAAGTAAATAATCGCCAAATGGTTCAAAGGAGTCACTCGCAGACCATGAACACCTCATGACTGTGACGTATTTCCAGAAGAAATGCTGCGAGCCTGAATCCCATTCCGGACCTCCTCCACAGCGGCTTGACGGCACGTCGAACTAAGATGTCGAAGGGACCATGAGCATCTGTTCCGTCTCTTTCCATCTTACTGGAAACGTGATCGTCACGGTAGTGCCCTTCCCTTCCGTACTTTGTATCGTGATATCACCGAGATGCTCGGAGACAATCTGCTTCACAAGAGACAGCCCCATGCCGAACTTATGAAGCTTCGTGGTGAAAAAAGGATTAAAGATCTTTTCACGGATCTCGTCCGGAATGCCGGATCCGGTGTCGGTAATCCTCACCGTAATCCTGTCACTATCACCGGCGCTCGTCACCGAAATGAGTCCTCCCGCCGGCGTCGCGTCGATTCCGTTTTTTATTACATGAAAGAGTGCGACCCTCAGGAGGTTTCTCTCGACGTTCATTTTGAGCGGTTGCTGCGAGAGGTTCAGGTCAAGACGGAGCCCTTTCAGGGAGACCTCCTTCTCCGTGAGCGAGATGATGCCTCTGATCAGCTCATTGACGTCTTCGTGCCTGAATAAGCTCTTCCTGCTCCTCAGGAGATATTCGAAATTCTCGACGACCTTTTCGAGTTTCTTACACTCATCTATGATGCTGTTCATCTTATCGGCCAGCTCAGGGGAGGAAGTCTCCTTCATGAGGAGCCGCTTGCAGGTGCATCCGATTACAACAGCAGGGTTTCTCACCTTATCCGCCACGGTCAACCCGATAAGAGCCATTGTTCGCTCGGCGACCAGCGTTTCCAGTTCCTGATTCATTTCAGTGAGCTCGGCATTAATTCCCTCGATCTCCCGTTCTTCTTTTATGATCTTAAGGTAGAGGGGGTAGATACCCATGAAAAAAAGGCTGACCGAGGCGACAAGGAAAAAGGTGAAGTTATTCAAACTTCCGCTTATCGGGTCAAGGTATCTCCAAAGCGCGAGATGACCTGTGGCGATAAGAAAGGGCCTGACGATATGCCCTACAACCCGCGAGAAAGAATAGAGCACATAGGATGACGAGAGCCAGCAAAAATAGTGCCACAGTGCATTTTCCCGGTTGATCCGGTACAGTTTCAGGCTGGTGGAAAGACAGCGGATGGACAGGATGATCATGATGACATTGCCGACCGTGTCAGAAAGAATGATTGGGAAGAAAGGCAGGAGGGCCGTAAGCGAGGCTTGGGCGCTCTTTTCTTCTTCACCGATGAGCAGGCAATTCAAACCGCGTGCAAAGAAAAAGAGACCGAGGTCAAGGAAGAGGAAGTCGAATCTGCCTATATAGAGGAGATAATCTTTCCCTTCGACCACAACATACTGCCGCAGGTAGTTCCAGCCATCGGTATCACCAACAACCCAAAGTTCCCAAAAACGGCTGACGAAGACATCGACATCCCAGACAATGAACCAAAGCAGGGAGATGGAGAGGAAGCGCCAGGCCTTCTCCTTGTAGAGCCGGTTGCCTACTATTGCGCTGAGGATAAAGATACACGCTATAAAGAAAAATACACGTCCGATCTGGTGTGTATAAATCGCAGGATAATCGTGGGCCACAAAGGCGTATGCCCGCGATGGGATTAAGAACATGCAGATGAGGGGGAGGAAAAGAGAAATCGCCATTTTCATCGACCTGGCCCCTGCTGCTCGTCTTCTCATGAGCGCAAATCCCTCGGCATAAGGTGTCATATCTGAGTTCAATTCTATCAGATACTGGGCAAAATACCAGTAAAATTGCGGGCGTTGCAGTTCCATCCGCACCCTGTCTCTTGATGCAGGGAATCATAGATTTCGTCCATGCACTCATCGTGCATTTGTGGTCTTCGTTGTCTTTATCACCCCCTACGATGCTATGTACAGGATGCAAATGAGTTCCGTCCGGATATTTTTGACGGATGGATGCGATGAATTCAACTACAGATGGTTTATCTTCTGTATACATCTTCTATTCCTCTGATATAATGGTAATAGCTTCAGAGCGACTCTTTAAGCCGCTCCGATGGTGAAGTAGAGTGGAGTAATGCAGAATATGAAAATCGGAAGAAAGTTCTTACTCGGTTTCGGGTCGATCCTCGTAGTGATGTCCCTGCTGGTTGCGGTTGCGGTTATGAACATGAGCGCCCTTCATGAAGACCTCAGAAGAATTGTGCAAGTGAACAACAAGCTACAGAGCATTGCCGCCGGCATGGGCATACTTGTTCGCGAAGACGCTATTGCGGTGCGCAACTGTTTCCTCCAAAGGGAACGGATGGATGAGATGATAAAACGGATCAATGATTGCAATGCAAAATTCGATGAAGCGTTTAACCAGGTAGAACAGATGACTTCGAGCGATGACACGAAGGGGCGCGAGATCCTGTTATCGGTCAAGGAAAGCTGGACAGCATCAAGGGCGTTGAACGAGCGCACCCTGGCACTTTTGAGAGAAGGTAGGCAGCACGAGGCGTTTGCGATGTATGAGAAAGAATCGCGGGCCGCCATGCGCCAGGCTATCCAGGCGACAGAGAACCTCGTGAAACATCAGCAGACGCGAAGCGAGATGCGGTACGATGAGGCGACGCGGCATTACCGGGATACGCGGCTCTTCATGATTTCTGTTGGATTCGCCACATTGCTCCTTGTTATGCTTATAGCCATACGATTCTGACGCGAGATATCATATAGAGAATCAACAATAGGTAACAATGCCTTTCGGTTTGTTGCCGTAACAAACGCTCTCACCCTTTGTCCAGGGAGTCTTATTCAGGCCGCAATCTAAAGTTGCGAACGGCGGTATCGTCGGTGAATCCAACATTTGATAAGTTGCAGAAGGAGACTATCTTTCCGGGGAAAACGAACCGTGCCGGCTCACTTAATCATCGCCTGCCGATCGAATCGATGCAACCGCACTTTCATCGCGCAGACGATGGGCCCGAAGACTTCGTCTTCAGCGTCTCTTCCATCATGAGGATATACTTCAGGAATTTAAATCCGAAGAGCATTAATTCCGCGTCGTCTTTGCGCATCTTTTCCTTAGCAGCTTCATCCACCTCGAAATGTTCCAGGAATTTACTGTCGAAGATAAACCTCCGGAACCTGTCCATGTCATAGCAGGCCATATAAAACATCGCCTGTTTCTTCCCGTCAAACTCGATCCCCGGAGCGTTCAGCATGAGGATGATAGCCTTCCAGTCCCTGTTGAGTTCATCGTACCGGTCAACGCCCTGGTCTTGTCTCCATTGTTCGATGGTCCACTCAACGGGCTCGTCAAAACCCTTACAGTGGTCTTCCTTCACAAAGAAGAAGAACTCCTCGTCCAGAACTTTCTCGTCAACCCTCTTCTTCAGGGTCCCCTGACCGATCGGATAATACCTGCAGTTTGCAGGCCTGTCCTGGTAGATGCTACATCCGTCAGGTGTGACAAAGCGGCAACTCCTCTCCTCGTTGTCATGCATGCGCAAATAGACCATGGGGAACTGGGCCTTCCCTTCGGCCTTTGTGAGAGTGTATTTCTCGAGGAATTCCTCGGATGAAATACCGAGCCGTTTCTTCAATATGATAATGTCATAGGGCGTGAGCATGATATCGATGTTGCTGCAGCATTTCGTAAAACAGGATATCCCCTTATGACATCTGAACCTGAACCTGCTTTTAGGAGTGAGTTGAACGGGATCGACCGCCGACATATTAACCATGGAAGCCTCCGGATTAGTCCAAAACTTTCTCTATTATACCCCACCATTCATCGGATAAACAAACTTTCGCTTTTGAGAAAGACTAAAGACAGATTCGCTGTTTTTCCCTGGAAGAATATCGGATCGATTGATATTGATATAACGTCAGGATAAGGGCAGGTAAAAAGGTCGGGCTTGTTTTTTGGGAAAAGAAAAAGGGGCCGGCACGGAACCGGCCCCTGAAACCTTTACTCTCTTACTTAATCAACGGCACGATGAGGAGCGCAACGATGTTGATAACCTTTATCATCGGGTTGATCGCGGGGCCTGCCGTGTCCTTGTAAGGGTCACCGACGGTGTCACCCGTGACGGAGGCCTTGTGCCCGTCGCTCCCCTTCTTGTGCACTTTGCCGCTGTCGTCGGTAACGCCTTCTTCAAAGGATTTCTTGGCGTTGTCCCATGCGCCTCCGCCGCTTGTCATCGCTATCGCCTGGAAGAGTCCGGTCAAGATACTTCCGATAAGAACTCCACCGAGGGCTTCCCTGCCAAGGAGAATACCGACAACAATCGGAACCACCACCGGGATGAGAGCGGGAACCATCATCTGCTTGATAGCGCCCTTTGTGACGATGTCGACGCACTTGCCATACTCCGGCTTGGCCTTATATTCCATAATTCCAGGGATCTCCCTGAACTGTCTTCTCACCTCTTCAACGATGCTGCCTGCTGCCTTTCCGACAGCCTCCATGAGGAGTGAGCCGTAATAATAAGGGAGCAGACCGCCGATAAAAAGACCTGCCAAAACCATCGGGTTCGAGAGGTCAAAATAAAGCTGTGTACTAAATGACCTTGAATACTCCGCAAAGAGAACGAGGGCCGCAAGACCTGCCGACCCGATCGCATAACCCTTCGTAACAGCCTTCGTCGTATTGCCGACCGCATCGAGGGGGTCTGTGATGTTACGGATATCTTCAGGCAGTCCTGACATCTCCGCGATACCGCCTGCGTTGTCAGTAATCGGGCCATAGGAGTCGATGGCGACGACGATTCCTGTCATCGAGAGCATCGAAACCGCTGACAAGGCGATGGCAAAAAGACCGCCTGCAGCATCACCGGCAAATCCGCCGCCTAAAGCATATGCGCCGAGGATTGAGGCAACAATAACTATGACGGGCGCGGCGGTTGACTTCATGCTGACCGCGAGACCCGCTATGACGTTTGTGCCGTGGCCGGTCAGGCTGGCCTTTGCAATGTGTTTCACCGGGGGATACTGTGAAGCAGTGAAGTACTCAGTTATAACCACGATCAGTCCGGTCAATGCAAGGCCGATAATCGCCATAAGGAAAACGTTCATCTGGGTAAATGAAGGGTGAGAGACCATTGAAGTCGCATCTACGCCTTTCAGAAATTCACCCGCCACAAAATAAAATACTATTGCCGCGAGAACTCCGGCAACGGCAAGCCCCTTATAGAGGGCGCCCATGATGTACTGGCTTTTACCGAGCCTTACCGCAAATGTTCCGATGATGGAAGCGATGATCGAGATTCCGCCAAGGAGCATCGGGAATTCCACCCAGGCGCTTTCAGCGCCAAAGACCGTCTTGGCAAGGAGCATCGCCGCAACCAGGGTGACCGTGTACGTCTCATAAAGGTCAGCAGCCATTCCCGCGCAGTCACCGACGTTATCACCAACGTTGTCGGCGATAACCGCAGGATTTCTGGGATCATCTTCAGGAATTCCTGCCTCAACCTTTCCGACAAGGTCGGCTCCCACGTCTGCCGCCTTTGTATAAATTCCGCCTGCGATACGGGCGAAGACGCTCATGAGTGAGCAGCCGAAGCCGAGTCCCACGAGCGCATGGAATGCCATCTCAGGGGCTGCCTGCTTTGCTATTGTATAAAACCCGGCAAGACCTATAATCCCCAGGCCAACGACCATGACGCCGGTCACGGATCCACCCTTAAATGCAAGGCTCAGTGCGGCCTGAAGCCCTTTATGCGCGGCCTGCGTGGTGCGGACATTGGCACGTACGGTAACCCACATGCCGACAAAGCCTGCGAGAGCCGAACCCACTGTGCCGATGATGAACCCTACGGCTGTCCAGGTTCCGAGATTGGCCACCGCGATCAATATCACGAGAGCGATAAGAACGATTGCGACCGTCTTGTATTCGCGTGCAAGGAACGCATAGGCGCCCTCTTTTACGGCATTGGATATCTCCTGCATCTTTGTACTCCCGGCGTCCTGCTTCGATACCCACATGGCGGTCATCACGGCGTATATGACGCCCAACACACCACAAGCCAAGGCAAAAAGTATTGTAGAACTCATTCTCTCCTCCTTTTGTTAGATCTTCACCCAAGAGAAAACCATAAAAAAGATTTCTATGAGCATGTAGTATGGCTTCCGGATGAACAGCCTCCCCGCCATATCTGAAATCCTCACCTCCTTTAGCGTTTTGCCCCAGGGAAACGGCTCAAGGAGCCGCGGATAGAATAACCATTCCTCTCCATCTAACCTTCGCGTCTCGCGTGCCGTCGCCTCTATTCCCTTCCCGCTTCTTTCGCGAAGACCATGGCCGTAGCCCGGTATACCATATGGGCCATCTTCGAGAAAGGTGCGTACGCAAGAAGGAAGAAGACAAACACGAGATGGATGAAATATGTCGGATAGGCCAGGGTACCGATGTCGGCTAGCCTGAAGACCTCGGAGAGTATGCCTGTCGCCATGATGGCGAAGACCACGGCGATGAAGAGCCAGTCGTAGTAGCTCCCGCCGCCGGCCTTCTCCTGATTCTTGAGACGATTGCCGATGACGAGCGCGATGCCGATAAGGAGGGCGAGGGCGCTCACATTTCCGACAATTTTGAGCGGATCGTAGAGGGGAAAAGGCGAATCCCCGAAGTGAAAGACAGAAAACGCCTCGATGCCGAAAAGCTTGTGGCCGTAAAGATAGACAACGGCCCAGCTTGTAGTTATGGCGAGGCCGATAAAGGCATAGAAGACGAGGAGATGGGAGGTTGACCGCGCCTTCGTGACATTGCATTTCTTGAATCTGTTATGGGAAAGGATATCGGCAATCACGCCCTTGAGGCTGCCCATGACATCGCCCTTGAGCTTCTTCCCCTTGCTCATGGTTGCCCAGTACTTCTTCACGCCGAAGACGAAAGAAAAGACCGCGAAAATCGTCACGGCGATGAAGATCGGGTCGATGAAATGAATCGGAATGAACTTCGAAAACACGATTTTCCCTTCGGGCAGGGACGAAAGCCCGTTCTCGTATCCGACAACTCCCAGGAAGATAAGGACCGGAAGCGCGAAGAGGAGGATAAGGTACTTTGAATCGCTCACCATAGCGGCGAGGAAAGAGGGGGCTGAGAATTCCTTTATCGTCATCTTTCGTATCGCACCGAGCACCTCACCCGGCTTTGCTCCCCGCGGACAGTATGCGGTGCAGTCGCTGCATTGATGGCAGAGCCAGATATCGGGATTTCCGAAGAGTTCCTCTTTCTGTCCCCACTGGGCAAGGACCATCTCTTTTCTCGGAAAAGGCTTGTTGTCAGGGGTAACGTTGCATACCACGGAACACGTGGCGCACTGATAACACTTCTTGAGTGACTCCCCTCCATTATTGATAATGTGTCTGACGAAATTCAAATCCGGACGTATTACCTGTTCCGCCATGTACTCGCACCTCCCTGTAACAGTTCCTTGGTTTCAGTCGCCCGTCGCCGGACGAAAAACTGAGCAGAAGAACCAACGGCTTTATTTTACATTCCCTTAAACGGATTAGGACCTATCTCTTTGACCTTCTCGACGAATTCATTGATCATTTCGGGGAGCTTGTCATACTCGGAGATCGCCACCTGCATCATCTGGACCCTCTCCGCCTCAAGCTGGAGCCTGTTCAGGGTCTCCCCCACCTTGCTGAAGCGGTAATTCGCGAGCTCACTCCCCTTCACAAAGTGGCACTGATAGTTTTCTCCGTACTTGCAGCCGAGGAGGAGCACGCCGTCAATGCCTTTGGAAAGCGCATCGGCGATCCAGACAAGATTCATGCCACCGAGGCACCGCAAGGAAATAAACCGCACGCTCGGGTCGACCCCTTTACGGTTGATGGCGGCCGTATCGAGCGCTGGGTACGCATCATTTTCGCAGACCAAAGCAAGAATCCTGAAGGTCTCTTCGTCCGGTGAGTCTATCTTCTTGATCATCGAGCCTATGATATCGACGCTGTAGTCCTTGAAGGAAACGATTCTTTCCGGGCACGCACCCATGCAGGTCCCGCACCTCCTGCACCTGTTCAGCTTGTAGAAGGGAATGCCCTTTTCATCCTCCTCGATGGCGCCGAACGGACATTCTTCCGTGCACCTCTTGCATGCCGTGCACTTGATGAGCAGCGGATCGGGGAAGGTCAGGTCCCATGCCCGCGGATGGACAGCCATGCCCTTGGCCACATGGTCTAGGCATTGAATCGCCTTGAATGCCGCGCCCGCCGCATCCTCCTGCGCCTCAGCCATGTTCATGGGCTGTCTGACGGCCCCGGCAGCATAGACACCGGTCCTCCGCGTCTCATACTGAAAGCATATGAAGTTCGAGTCTGCAAAGCCGCACGCGCCTTCGAGGGAAGGGATCTCGGGACCCTGGCGGTAGGCGAGGTTCAGGATGAAATCCGGCTTCGGAACCGTCTCGAGGTATGCCTTCTTCGCGTCATCGCCCTTGGCCGCTTCCTGGGTAAGGTTATCGAGATACTCCTGAGGTCCCCTTGTGGTCGGTACCATGCCGGTGGCGAGCACCACGAGATCGGCCTCGACCCTCACTTTTTCGCCAAGGAGGGTATTCTCCGCCTCGACAAGGAGATTCCCGTTCCCCGCATCTGCAATTCCCTTCACGTCGGCCTTCGTCAGCATGACCCCGGGATCGTTCTGTGCCTCCTGATAATACGCCTCGAGCCTTCCGGGAGTCCTGATATCGATGTAAAAGATCATGGCAGCCGCATCCGGATTCTGCCGGACATACCTTGCCTGCTTGAGGGAGGTGACGCAGCACATCGAGGAGCAATAGGGGAGATGGTTTGGATCTCTCTGGCCTGCACACTGTATGAACGCAACCTTTTTCGCCTCCTTACCGTCAGAAGGCCTCATGATCTTTCCGTTGTTATTCTTTGCGATCTCTTCGAACTCCAAGTTGGTCACCACGTCCTTGAATTTCCCGTAACCGAGGTGATCCAGTTTCGTTGCGTCATAGGGCTTCCAGCCCGTTGCCATCACGATCGCCCCGATCTTTATCGTTTCCGAATTGCCGTCCGAGGCTATGGTTACATCGTAGACCCCGGGCTGGCCCTCGGTCTTTGCGATCACCGATGACTTGTATACCTTGATATCGGGGTGGCTCTCGACCTTATTAACAATCGAGGCGATGTCCGTATCGACGATAAGCGGCTCCTTGAATTCTCCCGTCGGTATCTTCTTGTAGAGCTTACCGGTAAAGCCTCCAAGCTGAGGCTCCTTCTCGACAAGGACCACCTTATTCCCCCCGTCGGCCGCTGCGAGGGCCGCTGTCATGCCGGAAATGCCGCCGCCCACGACGAGTATGGTATTGTTGAGGTCTTCGAGGATATTCGGCTCAGGAAGGTCGCCCCTCTGTGTCTTGACAATACCCATCATGAGGTAATCCTCTGCAATGCTCTGGGTCTCATCGGTCATGGCCGGCTGGGTCCAGGCGACAAACTCCCGTATGTTGACCCGCTCTGTTATCGTCCCGGGGAAATCGAACTCCTCGAACTTCACCCGAGGAGAGCAGGCAGCGATTGTCAGGGTGTTGATTCCCTCGTTCTTTATATCGTCTTTGATGAGCTGAAGGCCTTCGGGGCCGCAGAGGATGCCGTGGGTCTTGCAGACCGGAACCTGCATGTCTTTTGTCGCGGTATTGGTGAGCTTCTCTATATCAATCGCCTCTCCTATGCCGCAGCCCTTACAGATATATACGCCGAATTTCTTCTCCATCCCTATTTCCTCCTCAAGCTCTGGATGCTCTTGATGACGACCCCCGTGGCATCTTGAGCTGAACGCGCGACATCAACAGGGCTCTTCAGTGTTCCCACCGCATAAACCCCCTTCTTCGCAGAGGTGTCAACAAATCCGTCAGGTGTATACGTAACGTCCTTCGCGATCTTCGTCTCTTTCGTGCCGGGCACCATGCCTGTTGCGAGGACAACCATGTCGAAGCTTGCCTTGATCTTTTTGCCGCCGAAGACATCTTCCACTTCGACAATAACATCCTTTGTCGCAGGATCTTCCGCAATGCCCGCGACTTTACCCTTCGTGAGGGTCACGTTGGGGTCTTCCTTTGCTTTCCAGAGGAACCGGTGCTCATAAAGGCCCGGGGTTCTCAGATCGATGTAAAAGACCTGTGCCTTCGAATCGGGATACTGCTCCCTCACGTACATGGCCTGTTTGAGCGAGGCAAGACAACATATGTATGAGCAGTAGGGGAGATGGTTTTCGTCTCTCGAACCGGCGCACTGGACGAAGGCGATGTTCTTCACCTCCTTGCCGTCGGAGGGACGGACGATCCTGCCGCTCGTCGGACCATTCGGTGCGGAAAGCCGCTCCATCATCATGTTCGTAATCACATTCTGAACCCGTCCGAATCCGAGGATGTCCATTCGCGTTGCGTCATAGGGGCTCCATCCCGTTGCCATGACGATGGCGCCGGCCTTGAGCTTTATCGTCTCGGGCTTCATGTTCAGATCGATCGCGTCATATTTGCATGCATAGGCACATGCCTTCATGCAGTCCTTCGCGCAGGCAGTATCGTCAATCACGTACTGAAAAGGGAAGGCCTGGTTAAAAGGGATATAGGCCGCCTTCGTCTTGTCCATGCCGAAGTTGAAATCATTGCTCCTGTGAGACGGACAGGCCTGTGCGCAGGCGTCACAGCCCACGCATTTATCATTCACATACCTCGGTTTCACCTTGACGGTGACGTCAAAATTTCCCTCTTCCCCCTTGATCTCCTCCACCTCGGCGAGGGTAAGGAACCTGACCTGTGAGCTGTTCTTGATGCGCTTGAACTGTATCTCAAGGCCGCAATTGGGCGGGCAGAGCTTCCAGAAATACTTGTTGAGCTGAGCCACCCTTCCGCCAAGATAGGGGTTCTTTTCGACAATGACCACATCGCATCCGGCCTCAGCAGCCTCCACCGCCGCAGTGAGCCCGCTGAAACCGCCGCCGATCACGAGAACTGTCTTATTTTCCGCCATCTCCATCCTCCTTAAGGCAGTAAGTCACAAAGAGATTCTTATGTCACGGTTCTGGGGTAATAACATAAACGCCTCTTTTTGACCTACAGAAAAATCGGGGGAGGGCATCGCCCTCCCCCTCCGCATCAACTACGGAAACATCTGGACGTAAGGAACCTTCTTGAATTCCCATGCATGCGTCTCCGCATTATACTTCGAGTTCGTGAAGCACTTCCAGTTTGTGTCATCGATCTTGTTGAAGTCGCCCCTGTAGTAGTAGCCGGGGTACCTTGACTCCTCTCTAAAGAGGATGTGTCTTGCGTGTGCTTCAACAGAGAGGATTCTGTGATAATTCTCATTGCACCTGAGGAGCTCATGGAGGTCCTTTGCTGCCATCCTGCCTGCATCCTCTTTGAGCAGCTCGAGTTTCTTGAGACCCTCTTCGAGCATCGTCTTTGAGGTCATGTACCAGGTGGCTACCCCGCCAAAGTACTCGTCGGCGATCTTCTGGAGCCTCAACTGAAGGGCCTTCGGACCGATATAGTTGGGGTTAATCGTGGGATCCGTCGAGTATGTCTTATACTTCTCATAGAGCTCAAAGGGGAGATACATCTCGGCAACGACTTCATCAGCAGATTTCTTCGGAGCCGGTTTGTAGTCCGGATGATCGAGAATAAAGGCCAATGCAGCCTTCGCAGCTATTCTGCCCTCTGCGTGGGAGCCGGATGAGAATTTGTGGCCTGATGCACCGACCACGTCGCCTGCCATGAAGAGGCCGGGCACGGTAGACATCCTGTTGTATCCCCAGCTGTAGTGCTCCGGAGTGCCGGGGATATCGCCAGGTCCGGACACCCAGAACCCTGCGCAGCCCGCGTGTGAGCCGAGGAGATACGGCTCTGTCGGCATAATCTCGGAAGGAGTCTTGTCGGGCTCGATATTGTGTGCTGCCCAAATGGATGCCTGTCCGATCGCCATATCAAGGAAGTCTTCCCATGCCTCTGCCTCGAGGTGTTTCATCTTCTTGGCGCCTTCCTTATCGCCAAGCTTCTCCTTGAAGGCCTTCCCTAACTCTGCCATCGCCTCGTGCGTCCTCATGATGATGGGGCCCTTGCCGTCCTTCATCGCCCTCATCATGAGATGGTTCCTGATGGCTGTGCCGAGACCCTTTGCATAGTCTCCGTATCTGGCTACCGCATCATCGAAGTACTCCTTGTTTACACAGTAATCTTCCCCGTAGCTGTCTGTTGCCTTTGCCTTAAAGAACAGGAACCATGCGCCGACAGGACCATATCCGTCCTTAAACCGTGCGGGCACGAACCGGTTCTCCATCAGGGTCAGCTCAGCTCCGGCCTGCATGCCGAAGGCATACCCCGAGCCTGCGCTAAACACCGGGTACCAGGTCCTTCCCATACCTTCACCGACGGACCTCGGCCTGAAGCAATTGACCGCACCGGCAGTAGCGTTGATTAAGGCCTTTGCCTTGAAGACATAGGTCTTGTTCTCTCTTACGCTGAAGCCCGCTGCCCCTGCTATGTTCTTTCCGTTCGCGTCCATGAGAGGGCTATGGATCAGAACCCTTTCAAAATGGTTTTGGGCCATACCGGTCTTCTCCCTATTGGTCTGGAGAGCTCTCTTTGCAGCCTCTGCAACGATAACCTTGTAAGATTCACCGTTGATCATGATCTGCCATTTGCCGGACCGTACCGGAGTCCCGCCGTCCTTGAGCATTTTCTTTCCGGCATCTCTCGCCTGGAACCCGTCGAGAGAGAAACCGTCATCGCCCTTCTTCCAGATCGGGAGGCCCCATTCTTCAAAGAGCTGCACAGAGTCATCAACGACTCTGCCAAGGTCGTATACAAGGTCTTCCCTGATGATGCCCATCAGGTCGTTTCTCACATATTTAACATAATCAGCCACCTTATTCTCACCGACATAGGTATTGATGGCGGAAAGGCCCATTGCGACTGCGCCGCTTCTGTCCGTGGCAGCCTTGTCGACCAGGACGACCTTCATCCCCTTCTCATTTGCCCAGCGGCATGCCTCAAATGCTGCGCCGCATCCTGCCATACCGCCACCCATGATCAGGAGATCACACTCGACTTCGGTCACTTCAGGCTTTTGACAATATGAAAATGTACAGGTCTCTTTTTCCATGTATATTCACCTCCTATTCATTTCTTGCCGGACCGGTAAAGAACCCAGGCTTTTTGATTGTCGCAAAATCCGGTGCCGGTTTGCCCGCAAACGGGTCCACCGAACCCTCAGCAGTCGTCCTGATCGGGAACTTGAACCTCTTGAGTATTCCGTTCCTGAACTTAATGGTCCACATAATGGAGTCCGTCCCTCTCATCGGGATGGTGCTCGACCCGAGGGGAACGAAGTCTGAATAACCCCTGACCTCGATCGCCTGCTGCGGGCAGATCTTCACACAGTTAAAGCACTCCCAGCACTGCTCGGGCTCCTGATTGTACGCCTTCATCTTTTCCCTGTCGAGCGCCATGAGATCATGAGGACAGATATACTGGCACGCCGTCTTATCCTGAGCCTTACAGCCATCACACTTTTCGGTAATCACGAAACTTGGCATGTTCCTTAACCTCCTTTTCGTTTCTTAATAGTAGGCCTTAGCGCAGAAGGCCAGTCTTCCTGATTGATGCGTAAACGTTCCACCTCCTCTCACCTCTGAAATCATACCTTGCGAGTCTGGAGCTCTCAGTAGAAACGCTCTCCGGACCCTTCACCCCGAACTCAGAACTTATTTTATTCCCTCAGAATATTTGTGAGTCTTTATCTCAACCTTTTCTGTCAGTCCTTCATAGTATTTTCTCAATATCGCAAGGACCTCGGGCCGGCTGAAGTGGTCCGGCACTTCCTCATTCTCTGAGAGCATCTTTCTCAATTTGGTCCCGCTCAGGAGCATCCTGTCTTCCTTGCCGTGACAGCATGTCCTCATCGATGCCATTCCATCGCATTTCGTGCAATAGAAGGTCCAGTCAATCTTGAGCGGCTGGGTTTCAAGGGCGTCTGCGGGGATCTCATCGAATATCTTCTGTGCATCGAACGGACCGTAATACTCGCCGACGCCGGCATGGTCGCGGCCGATGATCATGTGGCTGCAGCCGTAATTCTGTCTGAAGAGCGCATGGAGAAGGGCTTCGCGCGGACCGGCATATCGCATATCGAGCGGGTATCCTGCCTGTATACAGGTATTCTTCACAAAATAGTGCTCGACCAGCTTATCGATCGCCTGCACCCTCACTTCTGCCGGGATATCGCCGGCTTTCAGCTTTCCGAGGAGCTGATGGATGAGCACGCCATCACAGGTCTCAATAGCGATCTTTGCGAGGTACTCATGAGAACGGTGCATGGGGTTCCTGAGCTGAAGGGCCGCAACCTTTTTCCATCCGTTCTGAAGGAAAAGGTGCCGGGTCTGGGCAGGGGTCATATAGGTATTCGGGTATTCCGCTGGGAACGTTCCCTGGCTCATCACCTTAACCGGTCCAGCAAGGTTGGTGCCCGGCTGGTCCATGACCATTTTCACCCCCGGATGATCCTTCATATCGGTCGTCCGGTAAACGTTCTTGCACTCGAACTCCTTGTCAATCTTGTAGGACTCGGTGACCTTCATTGTCGCCAGGACCTCGCCGTACTCGTCGGAATAGAGGGCAACTTCTGTCCCTGCCTTGATGCTCTCATCCGTAGAAACGGTAACCGGTATCGGCCAGAACGTGCCGTCAGCCATCTTGTAGTCGGAACAGACATCCTTCCAGTCTTCGTAAGTCATGAACCCCTCAAGGGGCGTAAACCCGCCGATACCCATCATGATAAGGTCGCCTGATTCGCGCGACGATATCTTGATCTGTTTCAATGTCTTCGCTTTTTTCTTTTCTTCCTCCAACTCCTTGCCTGCCAGTAAGAGCGGTTTTAATTTCTTCTCTTTTCCATGCGGATTCACTAATGACATGTCTGACCTCCTTTTTTTGCGTTTTTATTTAAGAATGAAGCTCAACCCTGCCCGTTCAGCCGACTCTCGCCTCTTCGCTCTTTCTTGCCATAGGTGCACGATAAAGAATATATGACCGCGTGAGACCAACAACAGGAGATTTTCAAGAAAGCACTCTAAATTACTCGATGTCCGAGCTTAATTCAATTTTAAAATTATAATTGACAGATTAGTTTTCCTTATAAATTCCGATCCGCGCTATTGAGCAAGCAGGCGACAATGAATACCGGCCTCACTCAGAAGAAATGATCTCACGTAGTTCCTTCCAATCCTTACCGGAGACCGAGGGCGCTGCACACCTTCCCGAAGATTTCATCGATGCTGCCCGTGCCTTTGACGGCGCTCAAAATCCCTTTCTTACCGTAGTAGTCGATGAGGGGAGCGGTCTGGGCGTTGTATACCTCGAGCCTTTTCTTGATCGTCTCTTCCTTGTCGTCGTCCCTCTGGAACAGCGCACCACCGCACTTGTCGCAGACACCTTCCTTCTTGGGAGCGTTGGAATAGACGTTGAACATCTGGCCGCAGGCCTTACAGGTCCTCCTGCCGGTGAGTCTCTTCATGAGGTCATCGAAGGGGACATCCACACTCAGGGCGGCGGCGAGGGACATCCCCAGACCACCGAGCATCTTGTCAAGGGCCTCTGCCTGCGCCGTATTCCGGGGAAAGCCGTCGAGGATATATCCCTTCTTGCAGTCATCCTGTTTCAGCCTCTCCTCAACCATCCCGAGCACAACCCTATCCGGAACAAGTTCACCTTTGTCCATGAAGGATTTCGCCTCCTTCCCGAGCTGCGAACCTGCGGCAACAGCCGCACGGAGGAGGTCTCCCGTCGAGATCTGCGGGATACCGTATTTTTCGATCAGCTTTTTTGCCTGGGTCCCTTTTCCGGCCCCCGGCGCGCCAAGAAGTACGAGTCTCATGCATGCCTCCTATAACGTGTGGTGTGCGGGTCTCAAGGTCTGTACCGAGAAGTCGAAACCCTTCGGTCGACCTCTCTTCCGTCTTGACAGAGGCAGGACCATTCGATGAAAACAGTCCCCCAAAGCGTAGTTACTCTATGACAACCATCTTTTTTTTGCAAGAAAGAAATTAAAATTAAAGCATTAATTTTTCTTATAATTGGAACGGCATAACGGCTGGCGGAAATACACGCCTATTCGAGCAGATGGGCGGCAACATACTCCCTGAATTTTCTCAGCGCCTTCCCCCTGTGGCTCAACGCATCCTTCTCATCGGCGGCCATCTCTGCAAAGGTCCTCTCATGCCCTTCGGGATAGAATACCGGGTCATAGCCGAATCCGTTCGAACCAAGGGCCACTCTTCCTATCCTGCCTTCCACTGAACCCTCAAACGCCTCTGCACTGCCATCGGGAAAGGCCAGCGCGATGCAGCAGACAAAGCGCGCTCCTCTCCTGCCGTCATCGACATCGTGTAATTCCGAGAGCAATTTCTCGAGGTTTTTCTTATCATCGGCGGCTTCACCCGCATACCGTGCGGAGAAGACTCCCGGCGCCCCATTCAGGGCGAATACCTCAAGGCCGGAATCATCAGAGATTGCCGGTCTTTTGGCATAATTCGCCACAGCTGAGGCCTTCTTGACCGCGTTCCCCCTGAATGAATCGGCGTCCTCGGAAACCTCGGGACACCCGGGGAAGTCATCGAGGGTATAGAGCAGAACCGCCATATCCTCCAGCAGCCTCTTCATCTCCTCGATCTTCTTTCTGTTGCGTGTGGCAATTACGAGTTCTTTCATCCCCTATCCGCTCATGCGCCCGTGATACCTTATGGCCGTCATTCCCACTTGTGGGGAATTCTTTTCAACGAAAATTAGTGATGAGCCGGAATGCCGAAACATCATCTCCTTCATGCCGTTATTCAGGGCCGCGTGAAGCATATGCGATCCTTTCACGGGTACCGCCTAACTTCTCCGGCGTTTACTCCTCAAAGCATTAAGATACAAGAGCCCCCTGATAAAGTAAACCGCATTGCGGTCCGGCCAGCCGGAAATGGCCTTTCCCTGTTGAAAAAACCGCCCTCCATCTGTTACTATTTCGGGATGTCTGATGGGGTAAAGAAGGCCAGTGTTCTCCTAAGGGTATTTGCGAAGGCTCTTGACTTTATCATCATCGCAGCGGCGACTGAAATGGTGCCGAAGGCCGGTTTCTATGCCGGACTTTCCTATCTCCTCATCAGCGACGGCCTCTTTGAGGGGAGGAGCATCGGTAAGAGACTCATGGGGCTGAGGGTCGTATCTAGCGCGACCGGCGCCCCCTGCACGATGAAGGAATCGATACTGCGCAACGCCCCCCTCGGAGCGGGGGTCCTGCTCTATAAGTTGCCGCTGATCGGCTGGATTTTCATCGTGGCCGTTTCCGCACTGGAATTTTTGATACTTCTCGGCAGCAGTGAGGGCCTGAGGCTCGGAGATGAACTCGCAAAGACTGTGGTAATCGAAGGACAGCAGCCCAAGGGTGAACAGGTCTCAGAGTAAATAACATGTTTCTGCTGATTGTTCAGGAGGTGTAATGCTTTTCCATAACATACTCGGGATGTTTTCGACTGATCTCGCGATAGATCTCGGCACGGCGAATACCCTCGTCTTCATCAAGGGCAAAGGGATAGTCTGTAACGAGCCTTCCGTCGTTGTCGTGAGGAAAGATAATAAGAGAACGGTGGCCGTAGGAACAGACGCCAAGAAGATGCTCGGCAAGACTCCGGCGAATATCATGGCGATACGACCGATGAAGGACGGCGTCATTGCGGATTTTGACGCGACCGGGGAGATGCTGAAATACTTTATCAAGAAAGTCCATAACAGGAAAAGCTTCCTCTCGCCGAGGGTCATCATCGGCGTGCCTTCCGGCATTACCCAGGTCGAACAGAGGGCGGTGAAGGATGCTGCTCAGGCCTCAGGAGCACGGGAGGTCTATCTCATTGAAGAGCCGATGGCGGCAGCGGTCGGCGTCGGCCTCCCCATAGGCGAGCCTTCGGGCAATATGATAGTCGATATCGGCGGAGGGACCACCGATATCGCGGTCATCTCTATCGACGGCATCGTATACAGCAAGGCGGTCAGAGTCGGCGGCGATAAGATGGACGAGTCGATCATCGCCTATATTAAGCGAAAATACAACTTGATGATAGGCGACAGAACCGCCGAGCTGATCAAGATTGAGATCGGATCGGCCTGTGTTGTCGAACTTCCGGAAAACAAGACCATGGAGATAAAAGGGAGAGACCTCATATCGGGCATCCCGAAGACGATTGTCGTCAGTGAGACCGAGGTTCGCGAGGCCCTCAGCGAAACCGTCAGCGTCATCCTCGACACCATCAGGGTGACTCTCGAGAATACCCCTCCCGAACTCGCCTCGGATATCGTGGACAAAGGCATAGTCCTTGCCGGAGGCGGCGCACTCCTGAGAGGACTGGACAAACTCATCCGTGAAGAGACCGGCCTCCCCGTCATCGTCGCTGAGGACCCTCTGTCCGCTGTCGTGAGGGGGGTGGGCAAAATGCTTGATGAGTTGGAACTTCTGAAGAAAATAGCCATAACCTGATGCCCTTCAGACGGATGCTTCCCCTCTTCCTGCTCGTAATCCTGTCATTCACCCTCATGACATACCAGAGCAACAGGGGCATTATCGTCCCATTCCATATTCTCAGCGGCCCTCTGAACTGGGTGAACTGGGCATTTCATTCCCTGTCCGCCTCCTTCAGAGAGCCCTTCAGGATGATACATCTGAGGGATGAAGAAAACAGAAGGCTCAGGCAGGATATGGGGAGACTCCTCCTGGAGCAGCAGAGATACCGGGACCTATTCTTCGAAAACCAGCGGCTGAGGGAAGTCCTCTCTCTCAAGGAAAAAGAGGGCCGATACATCACGGCGGCGAGGGTCGTTTCGAAGGGTTGGGACCGGTGGGTTAGCACCCTCGTCATCGACAAGGGCAGGAATAGCGGAGTTACAAAGGACATGGCGGTCATGACCCCCCTGGGACTCATCGGCAAGGTCTCCCTCGCGGACGATAATTACGCCTATGTGCTGCTCCTGACGGATATCAATTTCTCCGCGTCCGTGAGGATCCAGGAGACGAGGAAAGAGGCGATACTCTCGGGGACCGGTTCGATGTCCTGCATCCTCAAATACATCACGAGAGAGGAGGAGGTGAAGGAGAACGAGGTAGTTGTTACATCGGGCTTTGACGATCTCTTCCCCGCCGAACTCCCCGTGGGATATATCTCCCGTGTATCGAAGAAAGGACCGGGCATCTTCCAGCAAGTCGAGGTGAGGCCCTTCCAGGACATGACAAAACTCGATGAGGTAATAATCGTAAGACGATGAGACATGTCGCACTCTTCATCGCCGTCCTCGTTTCATTTGTGCTCCAGACGAGGGTGAGGATCTTCGGTGTTCCGCCGGAATTGACCGTCATCGTCGTTTACTATATCGGGGTGACCGGCGGTGCCGCAAAAGGTATCCTTCTTGGTTCTCTCATCGGCATTGTCGAGGACAGCATTTCCGGCGGCATCATAGGGCCGAACCTCCTTGGAAAAGGGATGGTCGGCTTTTTCTCGTCCGTCATGGCGGGCGGCCTGTTCCGGTGGACACCGCTCCTGGGGCTGCTCATCATCTCGAGCCTCACCGTGCTTGACGGGTTTGTCGTCTTCTTCTCGAGGATGTTCTACTCGTCGCTGTCCGTTCCTCCTCATCGGGTCTTTCTCACCGTTGTGATTCAGGGACTGATTAATGCATTGGCAGGGATCTTCATAAAGCCGGAACATGCAGACTAACGGATCATCAGAGAGGATCGTCGCCGTAGGATATATCATCGCCGCGCTCTTTTTTGTCCTCGTCATAAGGCTCTGGCAACTGCAGATCCTTCAGGGTGACGAATACCGGAAACTCTCGGAGGAGAACAGACTGCACATCGTCAAGGTCGCAGCACCGCGGGGTATCATTTATGACAGGAACGGCATACCGCTCGTGAAGAATGCTCCGTACTATTCCGTCTCGATTAACCCGCAGGCCATCGGCCGGATAGACATTCCCGCCCTCTCCGCACTCCTTAAGACCGACGCGGCGACGATCGCTAAAAAAATAAAGTCGAACCGCAGCCTCTATGAGCCGATACGGCTTAAGGAGGGCCTTTCGCCGAGAGATATCGCATTCGTTGAGGCGAGGAGATCGGACTTCCCGGGTCTGTCTATCGATATTGATGTGACGAGACAGTACCTCTTCGGCACCGTGGGCGCTCACCTGATCGGGTATCTGGGGAAACCGAATCAAGTCCAGGCTCAGGCACCGGAATTCAGAGACGTCCCACCCGACGCGTTTATCGGCCAGTGGGGCATTGAAAGACTCTACGATGAAGAGCTGCGAGGAAGGGCCGGGGAGATGGTGATCGAGGTGGATGCCATGGGAAGGGAACTACGCCTCATCCAGGAAAAACCCTCCGTGAGAGGCGAAGATATACGGCTCGCAATGGATATCAATGTCCAGAGGGAAGCAGAAGAGGCCTTCGGAGAAAAGACCGGTGCGCTCGTGGCGCTGAGGCCCGACACCGGAGAGATACTCGCGCTCATCAGCAAACCTTCATTCGACCCTAACCTCTTTGCGAAGGGGATCAGTTCAAAAGAGTGGGAAGAGCTTATGACGAACCCGAAACAGCCCCTCCTGAACCGGGCGCTTCAGAGCCAGTATCCGCCCGGC
>DASPUT010000099.1 GCA_035622735.1 Thermodesulfovibrionales bacterium
CATTCGAAGCATCCGCAGGACGTCATCGGGTTTTCCATGATAGTGTAGAGGTTCAATGTCTCGACCGCGCCTCCCGTCGCCTTCTTGAGATAATCGTCAGCCCCCGTGTAGCGGCCGTATCGTGTATCGAGGCATTCACCCTTCGTGATCGGTTGATTCCCGCCTGTAGGGTCTATCTCGTACGCGGCCTTGCCGTCGAGCCAGTTATACGCACCGCAGAGACCGAGCCTCTCGGGTGTTATCACGCAGACATGGCTCGGCGCAAAGGACTGGCAGAGGAGACAGGAATAGAAGGTGTCGACTGCCTCGTCGGTAAGACTCCCGAGCCTCTGGTCGCGCTCTTTATAAGCCTGTCTCGCCTTATCGAGCTGCTCCTTTACGTCTTTCTCATCGATATAGAGGGTGACCTGAACCTTGTCCACAATCGATTTGAACCGGTGGTGCGTCATCGTCGCGTTCAGGATGCCAAGGTGTTCGAGGGTGAAGCCTTCCTTCTTGGCTGCGTTGCTGATTCTCACCCAGTTGATGTCACGCTGTCCCATGTGCCAGATACCCTGGGCCTCGTTGATATTCGAATGAATCTTCCTCTCGATGACGGATTCGAAATCCTTCTGCATCTTCCTGCCGGCGGCCTCGATCACGATGCCGAGGGGCAGCTGACCGCCCTTCTCGTACCGCTCCTGCCAATTCTCGCCGACAATGACGATCTTGTTATCTTCTATCTCCTCCATCTCTCTCATCCGTACCCATTCGAAGGCCGCAGTCCGCTGGCCGCCGAACTCGATGAAGGTGTCTTCTTTCCGGATCCTTTCCCCTTCGAACGCAGGACCGAACGCAACGGGTATCGGAGGCTTCTCGACGGTAATCTTCAGCCCTCTCATTTCGATCGCCTTCTGCGCGATCTTCGCATGATCAAACTCTTTATCCACCTCTTCATAGGTACAGACGCCGGTAGGATGAATGACCGGGATATCCGTATCCGCTATGGCGGGGAATCCCATGTTGATCGCCCCGGCACCGGTCGTCCATTTAATGTCATCGAGTTCGCCGAGGACGATGGCGAAGGCAAAGACCCTGTCCTTCTGGTACTTCAGGTGCTCCTTAAAATCACCCGGCTTCTTGCCGCCGAAGATGAGCGATGCCCGTATCGCCCAGTCGAGGGCGTAAAGGGTATGCTCCGTGTCGGGCCCCAGAGGAACGATTCTCGTGTCCCAACCGAGTTCGACGCCCTTTCTCAGGAGCTGCTTTGTGACGCTGTCGCCTTTCGACTGGCCCGAAAGAAACGTAAGGATATTCTTTTCCTGAATCTCCCTTACGATGCTGACGGCAATATCATCGGTCGGCGCCGCGCCGATGATCGCAGCGAATCCCGGCATCGTGCCGTCAACGAGCTGAATACCGAGATTCCTCTGGATCGTGTCCGAAATAAACCCGTTGTAGACATAACCGGTCTCAGGGTCCTTACAGGGCTCGAGACCGTTGATATAGCGGAGAGCGAGAATAATCTCCTCCGCGAAGAGCGTCGCCATACCTGAATCAAGGGCCTCGCCGAGATAGGGTTTCCAGACATGCTCCTCCGGTACGTCATGGAGAAGTTCCTTCGCAAAACCGAGGGCGACCTTCATATCCCCCAGGGTCTTTACCGGGAAGGCGGTCATCGCATAAATCATCGGGAGATGAAAAGCGGTATCCGGGAATTCAAACGCGAAATCCTTTCCCTTTTCGGCAAGTGCTTTTTCGAGCATTTCCTCCGCCTGCGCGACAAGTTTTTGCGCGCCTCTGATGGCTGCAGATGCAATTAGCTTGGACATCCTGACCTCCTCGTCATTCTCAATAGGTTCACAAAAGTTTTTTATAATAAAATAGAGTGTACTCCCCCTGTCAACACCTTTTTGTGCAAGGGGGAGAACCCCTATCGGGACTTCAGAAATGCCGGGAGCGCGTTCGCTTCACGAGGTCCGACGGTAACCTTCCAGCCCGGAAGTTTCTCTTCAATAGCGCCGCTCAGAATCGCAACGTATCCCGGGATGATGAGTTCCTTATGCTTTATCTCTTTTTCGACGCCGCTTTCCTGGATGAACTGCGCAATCTTCGATGCCGTAAACTTTCCCGCGGCCCACCCCGTCAGGACCGACAGTCCTTCACAATCCATGACCGCCAGCCTGCAGGGAACCTTGCTGTTTTCCACTTCGCCCGAGACGATGAAGTAGGTGAGAGAGAAATTCGTCGTTATCATGAGCGGGGATTCCGGGGTCGGTTCTCCGATCGGATAGATCTTCTGTTCCACCTGCATCGGGACCTGCGGGTCGGTGTAGATATTCTGTCTCAGGGTGAAGAGGGCGAGGTTCTTCCATTTTTCGATACTGCTGAGCACTACTATCGAAGAGTATTTGGCAATCCCGAGGACGGCCATGAGCATTTCGAAGAGGCTGTCGTCCCTCTGGGCGAACGTGATCACCGGATAGCCGAGCGGCTTGAAGTTCTTCTTTATCGCCGCCCTCCGGATGAGGGTGTTGTTTTCGAGTATCTCTTTTGCCTTTTGCGCTCCCGGGTCAAGAACCATATCCTCAACGCCCATACCCTTGATCTTTTCGGTGAGTGCCGAGAGGGCATCGAGACTCTTTGCAGACACTCCGAGAGAAACCTTAAAGGTCTTCGCCAGGCCTGCCATGGCATCGGCATTCGCCTCGTCGGCTCCGTAGAGCAGCGGCTTCTTATCGCCGGCGATCTTGAGCGCCGCCTCCGCAGCGGCGGGATTGCTTGTCCCGATGATGAGGGGAATTGCCGGAGCCTTAGTCGAAACGGTCTGAACGGCAGCCGCCAACTTCGCCGGGTCGTTCGATGGATTGCTCAGAAAGATCGCGTTAATCCGCAGTTTCTGCCCGACCCTGTCCATCTCGGAATTTAGGACTTCTTCGACGACCTTGGCGATCTCGGCCTCGGGAAGGGAATCCTTTATCTCGACCGCGAAACCACAGGGGTTCACAAATTTCTTCTCATGCCTGAAGAGCACTGTCTCCTCGCCCATCTTCACAGCCTTGTCGCCGGAACCGAGCGTAATCGGCCTGACAGGAGGTGCCGAGGCCTCTCCGAGAAGCCTCTTCGCTTCGTCAGAAACATCGGGACACGCATCGAGTGATGCCTGCCTTTGCGCGAGCTTCATCGCAAAGGCGAGACAGGTCGGGTGTCCGCACTTCTTACAGTTCGTTTTCGGAAGCAACTTGAATATTTCGACGCCTGTTAAAGCCATTTTTTCCTCCCTTACATTAACTCATCTATGAATTTTTCGACCGCCCTGACGGCATCCGGATGCCTCATGATGAGAAGCTCCGCTCCCGCGAGAAGCAGCGCACCGGCGGTAGTCGTCTCCCATCCGATGCCGCGCTTATCGACCGCTCCCCAGTGGGGAAGGTCCGCCTCAGGGGCCTGAGCCTCTTTCACCTTCCAGACGAACATGCCGACATCCCCCAGGAGCGGAGGCTGCATGGTGGCGTCATTCTGAGTCAAGGCCGCAAGCCGTATCCTCTCCATAACCGAATAGGTGTATTCGAGGCCATAGCCTAGGGCAGAGCACATCGGGTCCGTTATGAGCCTCTCCTTGTCAAACCCCATCTGGGTTATAAGGATATTGAGCTGCTTCGAGAGGTTGATATCGAGCTCCGACATGGCGATCAGCTTCAGATTGTTCGCCATGGCTGCGGCAGCGATAGTTTTGTAGTTGCCTTCCTGGGCCTTTCCGATCACGCAATTCTTGTCCTTTGCCGCTTCTGCGACAGCGACGAGAACAGAGGAGTCCTTCTCGATCTGGTTGCTCCCGAGTATGATGAGCGGGATGTTGATTGCGGCGAGGACATCCTTCACGGTCTTCGCTGCGTCCGCAGCGGAACGGTCACCCCTGTCGGGATGAGTACTGATGAGCCTGAGGGCTATCGCCTTGGCACCGAGTTCGTTCTGACAGTGCTGGGCCCACTTCACCGGGTCCCCCGAAACGCCCTCATAGACTTTCCTGACAGTTTCAGGCCAGTCGTCGGGTGGGATGTCCTGAATTTCATAGGCGATGAGCGGCCTGTTCGGGACAATTCCCTCGAATGCATGGAAGGTCAGAACATTCTCGCCGCCGAAAACAGCGGTTTTTTCCGACCCCATCGCAAGTTCGTAAACCCTCCCCGGATATGTTTCCTTTGGTGCAACAAAAGCCATAATTGACCTCCCTATTTCAGTCCCGCGTCACCGGTTTCGAGTCCTCGGTCCGGAGCGTGCAGAGCGCCCTACCCCGTTTTGACGTCGGACAGTCGACTCCCGACTGCGGATAGTTTATTACATTTCAAGATAGGAATGGGCATACAATGTCCTGCCCATGATCACATCAAGCGTCTTGCTGATCTCCGCCATCTTCTTGGCGTCAGAAAGTTTTTTCCCGGCCACGACGTCTGCCACCATGCCCTTCTCATTCGTCGCCTCTGCCATCTCATGGGCATCGGCAATGGCAGCGGTCAGACCCGCGTCCGCCAGGAGCAGGAAATAGTACTTGTTCAAGATCGGCCTGAGGGCCTTGGGGCACCCGTTCGAAATATTGCTCAGGCCTACGACGGTCTTCATGGGAGGATCGTTCATCTCCTGAAACATCGCGATCGCCTTGATGACGTGACGTGCATGATCCTGCGAAGTCGCTATCTGCAGGACGAGGGGGTCGAGGTAGAGGTCTTCGAGAGGAACGCCATACTCCATGGCGCGGCCCATGATCTCGGCGGCGATGGCCGAACGCTCCTCTGCATCGGCCGGCAGCCCGCCCTTGCCTACGGTAAGGCCTATCACCTGTGAATTATATTTCGCTCCGAGCTCGAGAATCGGAAATCTCTCAGGGTCATTCGATGTCGAGTTAATCAACGGCCTGCCCCATTGACCGTTATGCACCTTGAGCCCCGCCTCAATAGCCTTGAAGTTTGTCGTATCGAGACAGACCGGCAGGGGAACGACTTCTTGGATCGTAGTGACCATCCACTGCATCAAGTCCTCCCCGCCATCCTCGGCAGGACCGATGTTTGCGTCTATCATCCCGGCACCCGCCTTCCATTGAGCGGTCGCTATCTCCTGTATGGGTCCCTTGTCCTTTTTCATCATAGCCTCCCGAACCCTCTTGGCTATGATGCTCAACTTCTCACCGATTATGAGCATCGGCAGCACCTCCGTTACGATTAAATTATGTGATGTCGGAAAATGTTCTGTTTTGCGACGCGAAGAGTTACCTAAATAAAAATGTATGATGCTACCACAAAAATGCATCCAAGTAAAGAGGTATTTTCAGCGTACTTGACCAGCGCGAAGTCTCCGAGATCTTCTCTATGGAATCTTCAGGGAATCGAATATGCCGAAGAGCGCCTTTACCGATGAGGCATCGGAAGGGAGATCGAAGAGCGGCTTCCCCTCGAGGTCGAATCTGAATACCATATCATCCTGCGGGACAAGCCCTGCCACGGTAATGCCCCACTTTTCCGCCGTCTCGGAGAGGTCCCGGCCTTCGAGCCCGACTACCCGGTTGATGATGAGGACGCGCTTGTCGACCTCGAGCCGGAGCTCATCGACGAGTTCGTATATCCGCTTCGCCGTCATAATGCCCTTCGCCGTGGGGTCGCTCACAATAACGAGCAGATCGATCTTGTGCGTCGTCCTTCTGCTGAGATGTTCCATGCCCGCCTCGTTATCGATAACGATATAGGGATAGGTCTCCGAGAGCTTATCCGTGTATTTCCTGATGATGTTGTTCGCAGCGCAGTAACAGCCGGGCCCCTCGGGCCGGCCCATGACGAGAAGATCGACTCCGCGCGATTCAATAATGGCCTGCTGCACCTGATAATCGAAGAGCTGTTCCATGCTCATGCCGCCGGGACGCTCCCCTCCTGCCCGTATCGCTTCAAGGGATTCTTCCCGGAGTTTCCCGATCGTTGCGTGCACCTTCACTCCGAGGGCCTCATTCAGGCACGCGTTGCTGTCGGCATCAACGGCGAGGACGGGTCCTTTCTTCTTTTCGATGAGGTACCGGACAGCAAGGGAGGCCGTGCTCGTCTTGCCTGTTCCGCCCTTGCCCGCGAGTGCTATCACATAAGCCATCAGCTATTATACTACATTACCCGTACCCGTCGAGAAAACGGCGTCGTCCGATATGCGGTCGAGATGTCGGGGGGCGGGTAGTGGCCCTTCACTTTCTGGTATAATAAAAAAATAAATCATGAGGAATCCATTTCAGGCCGAGGGACATCAGGACTGAAAGGCGGAGACCATGGAGTTTTCGCCGGCCTATCCATCCCTGTGACATCATAGGGACGATTTGCCTTTACCGACATCGTGGAAACGTACATTTCGATCATCATCCCAAACTACAACGGAAGTGCAACGATAGGGAGATGTCTCGCGGCCGCATCCTCATCCCGGTACGCACCGTTCGAAATTGTCGTTGTTGATGACTCCTCAACCGACGATTCAGCAGAGATCATAGGGCGATATCCCTGCCGGCTGATCCGGCTCAACAAACGCTCCGGGGCGTCGAGCGCGAGGAATGCCGGTGCAAGAAACAGTACCGGCGGGATTCTCTTCTTCATCGATTCTGATTGCCTCATACAGGTGGACACCCTTGCCATTCTGAAGACCGCCTTCGATAGGCATGACCGCAGCACTACGGTTCTCGGCGGAACCTACACGGCCTTACCCGACGATAACGATTTCTTCAGTACCTTCCAATCCATCTTCGTGAGTTACTTCGAAACAAAAGAGCGAGAGCCCGACTATCTGGCCACCCATGCCCTCGCCATCGATTCCGCAGTTTTCAAGAAGAGCGGGGGCTTTTCCGAGGACTTCTTCCCGATCCTCGAAGATGTCGAGTTCAGCCACAGGCTCCGGAGGGCCGGCTACCGACTCGTTATGGACCCCCGAATCCTCGTGCGACACGTCTTTCGCTTCACGCTCCTGAAATCCCTGAGGAACGCTTTCAGAAAATCGATGTTCTGGACCCTCTATTCCCTGAGGGCCGGAGATCTCCTCTCCGACTCGGGCACGGCCTCTCGGGAACTCAAGATCAACGGGCTCTCCTTCGTTCTCATCATCTCTTTTGTCGCGGTTTTTCTCTTTTCCCGAGAAAGGCTGCTTCTCCTGCTCGTCCCCCTTACTTGCCTGATCAATGCCGCGGTTAATAGGGGCTTGGTGTCCGCCTTTTCCCGAGCCAGGGGATCTTTCTTCGCTCTCGTGGCGACTGCATACTATGTGCTGCTCTATCCTCTTCCGGTCCTTGCGGGAGCGATTGTCGCCGTCATGCGACACTTCCTTCGCGGCGTGAGGATATGATGTATTCCCCCCTTCGATATGTCGGCTCCATCCTCCGGAAGAAGAGACCGATCCAGCTTACCTTCTTCATAACGAGAAGATGCAACTCACACTGCCCTTTCTGCTTTTATCTGAGCCGCGGCGACAACGAGGTTGATACCTCAGGCGAATTATCACTCTCCGAGATACGAGAGATTTCACGGTCTCTCGGCAACCTTCTCTGGCTCGCCTTTTCCGGCGGCGAGGTTTATCTCAGAGACGACCTTGTTGAGATAAGCCGCGTCTTCTACAGAAATAACAGCCCCTCTCTTCTGCTCTACCCCACAAACGGCATGCTTCCCGAAATTATCAGGAGGAAGACGGAACAGATCCTGAAGGAATGCCGAAAGAGTGTCGTCGTCGTAAAACTTTCGCTCGACGGCGTGGGGGGAGAACACGATTTACTCCGCCGGACACACGGCAGTTTTTCCAAGACCATGGAGACGTATGAGCTGCTGAGAGGCCTCCTCCGCATCTACCCGAACTTCGAACTCGGGGTCAACACCGTCTTCTGTTCGGAGAATCAGGACTCTATCGACGATATCATTGACTTTGTCGGAGGTCTGTCGGATATCAAGACGCATACCGTCTCGCTCATCCGGGGCAGTCTTGCCGACAATCGCTATAAGGCCGTCGATTACGAGAAATATCTCCGCGCGATAGGGCGTCTCGAAAGGAATCTCAAGAGCAGGACTTCAAGCACGTATCGGTTCAGGGGAGCGCGGCTGAAGGCCGCGCAGGATATCGTACAGCGCCGACTCATCCATGCAACAACGACTGCGCAGAAGAGGCTCATTCCGTGCTATGCAGGGAGACTGAATCTCGTGTTGACGGAAAACGGTGATGTCTTTCCCTGCGAAATCCTGCGCAACCCTGTAGGCAACGTGCGGGAAAGTGGTTACGACATGAGGCGGGTCATGCGTTCAGAAAAGGCCGAGGGCGTCATCCGCGCCATAGAAGGCGAAAGCTGTTACTGTACCCACGAGTGTTACCTGATGACCAATATCCTCTTCAACGCCAGACTGTATCCCGCGCTGATGCGGGAGTATCTCCAGTTGTAGCGCCCCTCCGGTCCTCGCCGGGTCTTTTCCCCTTCCTCTGTTTGAAAAGTTCACCCTTGGTCCACAACCAGAACAGACTTCTGAGACCCTTGGCAGCTGCCTTCAGATCACTGGGGCTCCTCAGTTCAAGGATCCTCTTGAGGATAAAAGACGGCCTCGAGTAGAACCTCCTGAATGCTATCTGACGGAGCTTTAGGATATCATCCCTCGTCATGGTGTGGGGGACGAAGGCAGCGCCCTGATAGGTGAAGTCTGTGAGCTCATCGGACATCCTGCCGTATCGTTCGAGATTGTCGTAGAGGTACGTGCCCGGGAAGGGTGTTATTGCATGGAAGTTTGCGATGTCGGGGTTGAGGTCGAGGGCAAAATCGATGGTCTGCAGGCCTTCCTCGAACGTCTCGCCCGGGATGCCGAAGATGAAAGGAGTGCTGACCCTGAGTCCGACCTCCTGCGCAGCCCTCACGGCCTTTCGTATCTGTTCGGTTGTCGTCCCTTTCCTGATCGCGTCGAGATTCTTTTGGACCCCGCTCTCGGCGCCGAAGAGTATCGCCCAGCAGCCGGCCTCCCTGAAGGCCTTCAGCAGCGGCTTGTCGACTTGGTTGACGCATGCCGAGGCAAACCATGTAAAATCAAGTCTCCTCGCCTTTATCTCATTCGCTATCCGCATCGCCCTGTCATAATCCGCGGCGAGCGTGTCGTCTATGAATTTTATCTCCCGGTACCCCCGTCTCATACAGTCTTCCAGCTCCTCCATCACATTCTCGACGCTGCGGTAGCGTATGCCGCTCTTCCGTTCCTTGTCCAACTGGAAGCAGTAGATGCATCTCCTGTTGCAGCCCCTCGATGTCATGAGGACGGCCACCGGCTTCCTTCGGTACGTTGCGGGCGGGGGAATGTAGAGACCCGCGTCGCCCAGAAGCTCGCGTGCAGGGAACGGAATGGCGTCGAGATCAGCAATCAAGGGCCTGTCCTCATTTTTCATGATCCTGTTCCCTTCGCGGTAGATGAGCCCCAAAACCCCCGTGAGGCTTTTCCCTGCCTGAAGTCTTTCCACGGTTTCAAGGACGGTAAACTCCCCCTCGCCTGTGACGACCGCATCAAGGGATTCCCCGGCGTCCTCGAGACAGCGTTCCCGCATGACGATGGGATAGGGACCACCGGCGCAGATAAAGGTCCGTTCCTGAAAAATCTTGCGAAATTCCGAGGCGGTCATTTTTGCCTTTTTCCATCCGAAGGTCGTTGAGTAAAGCCCGACAAATTGAGGGTCGAATCTTCTGACGTCCGCGAGTATCTCATCATGGGTCGCGAACGCACCGTTGAAGAACTTCACTTCGTGGCCCGCTTTCTGTAAGACCGCTGCGACGTAAAGCGTGCCGAGCGGCTGCCAATAATTAATCTGGGAGCTCGCCGTCTTCGAAGAAAAGATCTCTTCAGGCGCCCATGATGGTATGACTAATGCACACCGCATTCGAGGATATGCCCCCTTTCGGTCACCGTGCCCGCACCAGACCTATACCTTCATTGCCCGTGACCGGTACCACGCTGCCGCTCATTGCAACCTCTTCACAAGAAGACCATGCGATCTCATCCTCCTTTGTCCATCCCTCCAGGACCCCTTCTGCGGCGCCCATTCCGGACTTGATCGCATGGTCCATGTTGTAATACCTGAACATTCCCGATCTTCCCGCGATCCGAAGATTCCTGAATCTGCCGAGATACTCATGGATTTCCTCGCAGATTTTTCCGTACCCGACTTCAAACAAGGGATACGCCCTCGGCACCCTCACGACCATGCCCTCGATAATTTCACGCCTCGCAATAAATCCGAGACGCTCAAGGTTGTCGACCGTGAGTTCAACAAGGCCCGTGTCGCTCTCATTCCATATGTGGTCGCCCCGGAAGCTGAAAAATTCCATGACCATGATCGTTTTC
The DNA here is from genome assembly GCA_035622735.1 of Thermodesulfovibrionales bacterium. NCBI lineage: Bacteria > Pseudomonadati > Nitrospirota > Thermodesulfovibrionia > Thermodesulfovibrionales > Thermodesulfovibrionales bacterium. The sequence continues at coordinate 10,347 of DASPUT010000099.1, forward strand.
CCCTCGGGTGCCATCTTCTCGCTCCAGTTTGTCGGTTCATGAATCCGGCCAAAGGGCATATTGAGCTCCGGGATATATATCCATGTCTGGTCCGTAATCCTTCTTCTGTCGATCATGATCGCAACGACGATGAGGTCTCTGAATTTCAATCTTGAAGCCGCGGCCAAAACACTGTCGGGAGGGGCGGGATTGAGGAGTCTTACAAGTTTTGTCAAGGGAAGGGTTGATACGAATTCTGTTCCCGCCACTACCTCCCTGCGAGCTTGGTCTCGAACAACGACACTCTCTATCGCGTAATTCGCGTGGTTAACCCGTTCCACGGATGCCCCGACATGCACGTCATTGTCCTTTTCTATCTCCTCCTTCAGCCTGTCCGAAATACGCCCTATGCCCAATCGCGGATAGAGGAAGCTGTCTGCGAGCGTCGGGATATCCCTTCCGTTCAATCTGAAGAAGGCGTTCTTGATGGCCTTTGCGAGTGAAAGTCCCCTGATACGCTGCGCGACCCATTCTGCGCTTATCATGCTGGAATCGATGCCCCATACCTTTTCGCTGTACTCCTTAAAATAGATATCGAACATCGTCCGGCCGAAATTGCCGACCACCCAATCCTCAAGAGAGATCGTCTCCCTCTCCCTTACGAAGCCCTTAATCTTTTCTATTCCATAATCGCATACGACCCGCAGTGTCATGGGGATACTCAGACCAAACAGGGCGTTGAATGGTCTCAGGGGATAATCGATATATCGGTTGCGCAGGAAAATCTTGCTTCTCCGGGGAACGGAAATCAATTCACCGCCCATCAAATCCTTCACAAAGGTATTGACGCGGTCATCGGTTGTGAAGAATCGGTGACCGCCTAGATCGAACCGATACCCGTTGTGCACAATTGTCTTGGAGAGGCCCCCGACCGCTGCATCACTCTCGAAGACCCTCACCTTCTTGCCTGCCTTCGACAGGACATGCCCTGCGGAGAGGCCCGCAAGTCCCCCTCCCAATACGATTACACCCTCTTCCCTACTGTTCATTTTCCTTTTTCACCTGACCTATCTTATCTTAAGACAAGAATACCCTGCGACGCCTGCGCAGGGTATTCTTGTCTTCCTTGAAGAGCACTGTGATTATCGGACTTCAGAGAGAATGAATCTCACCTCGCCAACAATACGGGTACCTCGGCATTATTCGCCACTTCTCTGCTCACGCTTCCCATAAAGAGATGGCCGACCCTCTTTCCCCTGGAGCCGATGATGATCATCTCGACACCCTCATCTTTTGCCGCGCCGAGTATCTCTTCCGCAGGCTGTCCCGAACGAATGACTGCCTTAATTCCTGTCGCCCCGGAATTTTCGAGTTCCTTCTTGTAATAATTTAGAATTTTCTCGGCCTTTCTGTCCAGTGCTTCTTGATATTCCGTTCCGTGCAGTACTTCCCTCAGCGTGTCGATCTCGGAATCGGGAAGCATCTCATCCATCAGGGATCTCCCCTCAAACTTTTCTACATACAGCAACACCGTTGTCTCGGGACGCAGGCAGGGAAACACCCGTATGTATGTCTCGAGAGCTGCCTTGGAGCCCCTCGTATCATCAATCGCCAGTAATACCTTTTTCATCCCCACCTCACTTCCCATGAGTGCACGCGCGCCTATTTACCGTACCCGCCCGTTGACGGTGCAGACGGTGCTCCATATCCTCCGGAAGTCCCGGGTGCCCCGTGTCCCCCTGATGCGGGTGTGGAGCCATATCCACCGGACGCCGGTGTGGAGCCATATCCACCGGATGCCGGTGCGGACCCGTATCCCCCTGCTGCGGGTGGAGAGCCATATCCGCCTGCTGCGGGCGTGGACCCATGCCCGCCCGCTACCGGGGTGGAGCCGTATCCGCCGGCCGCAGCCCCGGACCCCTCCGGTGCCTTCGCGACCGTGGCCTTCTGCTGACTGTAGACCAGCAGGAACCCGATAATGATAACAACAACTGCGATAATGATTATCAGAGGTATTTTCATTCTTCCTCCTCAGATGGTCACAAGGTGTGGTTCGAACTATGCCTTCTTAATCACAAAGATAAGCTTGCCGCCTTCCTGTTTCTTTTCCATGAGATCATGCCCAGCCTGTTCTAACATCTGGACTATCGTCTCTGCTGATGATGGGTTGTCGAATACCATTTCCAGGACGTCACCTTCGGCCATCTTCTCAAGGGATTTCTTGCAGTAAATCTGCGGATGGGGACAGACGTACCCACAAACATCTAGCATATACTTGCCTTCACTCGTCTTTTCGAACTTCATCGCCATGACAAACTTCCTCCTTATATGGTTTCGCCTTTATTCAAAAGCTTCCAGCTCTTTTGCCATCTTCCTTTCTGTCCACCAGTTGAAGAACTTGACCCCCAGAAACGCACCGGCCGCCATGCCGCTGCCGTAAAGCCAGCCGCTAGGGTCGCCGCCCGCAACCCTTATAAAGAACGCCCCGATATTGCAACCAAGGGCTGGTCTCGAACCGATTCCCATGAGGGTGCCCCCGAGAAGCCCCCAGGCTATGAGTTCCCCTTTCGGGAGCTTGAACTTAAACTCCTTGTTGACGAGCGACATGACCATGGCACCTAGGATAATGCCGACGGACATCCAGAGTGCCGGATTGCGCCAGAGTTCGGGGATGCCGTTATTCACACCGAAGAAGACATTGTCACGCATATTGATACCCAGTTTCTCCATCGTCCAGGCACCGAATTGCGCTTCCTGGGTTGTGATGTACCAGTACCCGGGGTCGAAGACCGTGCCCCGTATCGAGAGATCTGCGGTATGCCCCATCCGCTCAAGCAGGGTTCCGAAATTGCTGACACCAAACTTGATCTGCATACCCTTCATGACAAAGATATGGAGCCCCGCGGTAATGCCGATGAGTATGCCCATGAAGGTCGTTCTCTTCGAGGCTGTTACCATCTTCCATATGCCGACCATCTCATCACCGAGACCGATACTCCCTCCCTTTTCCTTGGCCCTCTTCTTGACATAGCCCTTTCTGATCCAGACCCTATAGATGATTATCAGGATGAGTATCGCCGGCAGAATGCCAGAAAGCAGCGCGTCACCGATAAAGTACTTTGACGCTCCCGGAAGAGCCTCGGAAATGGCCTTCGTATGGGAGAGCTGGATAGCCGGCTGATTCCAGACATAGCCGGCAAGATACTTGTCG
>DASPUT010000100.1 GCA_035622735.1 Thermodesulfovibrionales bacterium
CGATCGCGAGCGCGATGGCTGCAGAGGGAGGACTTTCCGATGAGATCGGTGGCATGCCCGCCGTCGGTATCGCGCCGGAATGGATAACCGAAAAGGCTGTCTCGATCGGGATGTATTTTGCCGCATCGGGTGTGCCGTGTATTTTCGGTGGTGAATCACCGGTCGAGGCGAGTAAGGAAGTCACGAGGATCATGACCGAGGTCTGGTTCGAGAGATTCAAGGGTGCGCTCCACTTTGAGCCGAATCCGGAGAAGATCCTCGCTCTCGCCCTCGATTATATCGACAAGGCGCGGGTCGCCCTAAAGCTCAGGAAGTACGAACAGGGGAAATTCGCTACCGAGAAGGTCCTCATGGATATGGCAGCACGCCGTGAGATTGAAAAGGCTGCGAAGCCGCATATAGGGATATATTAAGAAGCTCCGAGAGTACGAAACGAAGGGCGCTCTAGGTTACCTATAGCGCCCTTTTTCTTAAGAAGAGAGGCCGGGCTTCATGGGTGAGAGAACGTCTGAAAGATTTTTCTTATGGAATCCGGCACTGAAGGGTATCGCATTCCTCCTGCTCTTCTTTTCATCAGCCCTCGTTTCGGCAGTCGAACATGTTCCGGATTCTCTCCGCCGGGATGAGGCGTCTCATTATGACAGACTGCTCAATACGGTTGCAGCCGAAGGAAAGATACGCGTCATAGTGGGTGCGGTGCCCCCGTTGATTTCTGGGGGAAGAAGTGCGGCGGTCGAGGGAATGTCCGAGCAGCGCCACAGGATATCTCAGATACAGGAATCCCTTCTCAACTCAATCCGTATCTCCGGCAGGAACGGCATGAAGAGATTTACCTTCATCCCCTTTATCGCGGTCGAAGTCGACGAAGCTGAACTGCGATCCTTAATGCATCATCCGATGGTCGGCAGTATAGAGGAAGATAAGCCGAACGGCCTTCTTCTTCAGCAATCGGTTCCGCTCATAGGGGCCGACCGCGGCGAGTCTATTCAATATACCGGTGCAGGGCAGACAATCGCGATTCTCGACACGGGTGTGGATAAGACACATCCTTTCCTTAGTGGAAAGATCGTGGACGAGGCATGTTTCTCCACAAATGATCTCAATCGCAGGGTGACGAGCCTTTGCCCTAACGGTCAGATCGCTCAAATAGGAAGCGGCTCAGGGGTCAATTGTCCCCCATCCTTCAGGGCCTGCTTTCACGGCACACACGTGGCGGGTATAGCGGCGGGCAGAACGATGGTATTGCCCGATTTCAGCTCGATACGAGGTGTCGCTCCCGATGCGAATGTGATTGCCATTCAGGTATATTCGGCTATAGCCGATCCTGTCTTATGCTCTCAGTTTAATAATCCTTCACCGTGCATTCTGACCTTTGACAGCGATGTCCTGAACGCACTTGATTATGTGCTCGCTCTTAAAGACACGTATGCGATCGCCTCTGTGAATCTCAGTACCGGGGGAGGTAAGTACGTTACAAATTGCGATGCCGTCAGGCCTTCATTCAAGGCTGTTGTTGACCAGCTCCGTTTATTCGGGATAGCCACGATAGTCTCCTCGGGAAATGACGGGTTTACCGACGCATTATCTTCTCCGGCATGTGTCTCGTCAGCTGTCAGTGTCGGAGCGACGGAACATTACGGAAGCAACGGTCTTCCGGAGCAGGTTGCTCCGTACTCGAATAGCGCTTCCTTTCTGACGCTGCTCGCGCCGGGGGGCTGCGTCGACAGCCTCACTGCCTGCGGCATTCTTTCGTCTGTTCCATCTGTATTCGGGTCTTCCTGGGCCTTTGCGGCGGGCACTTCTTCGGCGGCTCCTCACGTTGCCGGCGCATGGGCCATATTGAAGGAAAAGAATCCCCTTGCCACCGTTGATGAGTTATTAGGCGTCCTCCAGTCGACAGGCATACCCTTTACGGACAGCCGCACCGGCGCAGGCGGTGTTGCGGCGAACGTGACCAAGACACGGATACAAGTTGACGCCGCCCTCGCTGCTCTTCCGTCAAGTTGTGCAGCCGTCCTGTCGTCGGATATGAGCCTGTATGTACCTGTCATAGATTTCGGCGGCAGTTTCTTGGGAGGTCATGGCCTCTGTTCGTGGTCTGCTCAGGAGAATTCGCTTTTCTGTACGGTTATCGATTATGGGCAGGTGGATCCTCGTGATTACGCCAATTGCGAGGCTTCCACGCTGACGAGCGATGTGAGGGGACTCCACATACCGGTCGCGATTTATAATAATATCGCCTATCAGGCCGATTTTGTAAATGTGCCGACATCTGACGGCAGCATTACGTTCAAGCTGACATCGTTCGCCGAAACTGTGCCGTGATGAGCCAGGTCCCCGGGAGTGCATGGCGAAACTTCCGACGGGAGGCCTTCGTTCGTGAGCGCAATCTGAATCCGCTCAGGGCTCAATGCTTATGTCTTTCCTCATCCTTCTGCTTCCTCGAGCCGGCGCGACCTGTTACGCAATGATACCGCTTTTTGACAAAGCTCTTCGCGCCGGGTGCTCTCGAGAATATGCAACGCCAACGCCTTGAACTGAGCGGCCGCACGTGCCCTCAGGGCCGTCGCGACGACAGGGCTCTTGGGGAAGAGGCAGGCAAGCGCGTCGATGAAGACCTCCTCATCAAGGGAATCCATAAGTTCAAGGACCCACTGGTAGAGAAGCTCAGATCCAGGTGCGGGTATCTCTTTCAGCCGCTTCTCTGCCCTCATTAATGCATCGGTTACCTGAACCTGAACACTGACCACGCGGTCTATAACACTGGGGGGAAAATCCTCTTCGGTAAGCTTATCACGGAAAAAGGCAAGCAGGTTTGAAAGGTTCCCCTCTACCAATGCACGATCGAGCCAGAACTTTATTTCGGACTCTTCCGCGGACCCCCGGGCAAGGTTAAGGTAAAATTCTGAAGTCCTGGCCCTGAGTCCGGTTGCCCTGTCCAGGGCTTCCTGGACCCGGTCTCTGGCGGCGTTCTGAGGAAGCTGCACATTCTCCAGCCAGCATTTGTAAAAACTCTCCAATAAGCAGAGCAGGTTACTTTCCCGCGGGTCTTTGGGCAGATAACTGTTTGCACCAAGCGCGTAAGCGGCGTTGATCACCGCAGGGTCCCTTTTACCGGAAAGGACAATAACCGGTGTCGTTCGCCAGTAAGGATTTGTCTTTACCTCGCGGATCAGATCGAGTCCGCTCCCGTCAGGGAGCCCGATGTCGGAGATGATCAGACTGAGAGGCTGCCGTTTACGCTCCCTCTCATTGAGAAGATTCAACGCCTTCCTGACACTTCCGGCTACCATCGTCTCGCCGAGAAACCCGAAATCCTGAAAGGCCATGCGGACGAGCCAGGCTAGATTAGGGTCATCCTCCACCTGAAGTATAGTCAATTCTTTGTTGGTCAAGTCTCTGAGTATCCTCTTCTACAGGGGAACCTCCGAATAAGATGGCCGCCTTCCGCAGTATTCACTCAGTTGTCTAAAACCTCTCTCACCTTTCCGAGTAAATTACTGGGCGTAATGGGTTTTGATATGAAATCCAGACCTTCTTCGCCGATACCTTTTGCGCTGATTATATCTGCCGTGTACCCGCTGGCAAGGAGAACTCGTATATCAGATTTTATCGTCCTTATCGTGTCGCTGACTTCTTTGCCGCTTCTCTTTGGCATCACTACATCGCATATCGCAAGCTTGATCGTCTCTTTGTTTTCCCTGAATTTCATTATGGCGTCGTCCCCATCCACTGCCTCTATTACCGCGTAACCGGCTTCCCGAAGAATGTGACTTGTGAGGATACGAACCGCTTCGTCATCTTCCGCGACAAGGATGGTCTCTGTCCCGCCCCTTGGGGTAACGACTCTCTCCTTCCGTGCAGTTCCCGTCGGCGAAGCAATCAACGGAAGAAAGATCTTAAACGTCGTACCTTTACCGGGCTCACTCTGCATCGTGATATTTCCGTTGTGCTGTTTCACTATGCCGTACACAATAGACAAACCAAGACCCGTTCCTTTTCCGATCTCCTTTGTTGTAAAGAACGGCTCAAATATCTTCTGTATGGTGACCTCATCCAGTCCTTTCCCGGTGTCGGTGACCGTGATGACGGCATATCTGCCCGAGCTGTTCAAGTCATAGGTTCGTCTGCTCCCGTCATCCAGTTCGAGGACATCCGTGCTGATGGACAACACGCCTCCGCGAGGCATTGCATCCCGCGCATTCGTGCAGAGGTTGAGCAGGACCTGTTCTATCTGGCCTCTGTCCACCATCGCCGTTACGTGCATGTCGGTGAGATCTGTCTTGCATTCGATGTCCTCACCGATCAGCCTTTTCAAGAGTATCTCCATTCCCCTGATAAGTTCGTTGAGATCTGTTTCCTTTGGACTGATTATCTGCTTTCTGCTGAAGGCGAGAAGCTGGCTCGTAAGATTCGCCGACTGCTGTGCAGAGTTCAGGATTTGATCAACATAGTGCCTGAACGGACTCTCAGTTCCGAGTCGCCGCTCCATGAGACTTGCGTAGCCGATGATCGCCGTCAGCATGTTGTTGAAGTCATGGGCGATGCCGCCCGCCAGCCGCCCCACGGCTTCCATTTTTTGCGCCTGGAGAAGCTGCTCTTCCAGCCTTGCCTTGTCTTCCTCTGCCGTCTTCCGCTCGCTTATGTCCCTCGCAACGCCGAAATATCCTATGACGTCTCCCTTCTCATTAAACTGCGGAAACACTTTGTCCTCAAACCAAACATACTCGGGTTCATGCTTGCGGCGGATACGAAATTCACGGACCGCCGGCCGACGCCCATCCAGCATCTTCTTCGTCGCTTCGAACAGCGCCGGGGTGTCGTCGGGATGGATGAGGCTTACCCAGAGTTCGGAGTTATCCATGAACTCCGTACAGGTGAATCCGAGAATCTTTTCTGTGGGTCCGCTCAGAAACGCTACCTGCCCCCGCAAAGGATCATCCCTGAAAGAAACCCTGTAGATGATCTCATTGATATTATTCACCACCATGCGATATTCTTCTTCGCTCTTCCGCAAGGCCTCGTCCATCCTCTTGCGTTCACTGATGTCCTTCACCACACATATGTGCCCCAGGTATTCTCCCTTCTCGCTCCACCGTGCAGTTGCAGTGACCTCGGTAGATATCACCATCCCGTCCTTGCATAGGCCGGGACATTCACCACTCCAGACGCCGCAATCCCTGTTGTGCAGGGTCCTGGCGACCTCCCTCTCTACTAACGACACAAACTCGTGCGGGGTAATATCGCGCCATGTTTTTCCCATGAGCTCGCTCTGCAGATAACCGTAGGTCCTGGCATGAGCATCATTGACATAGATGTATCTGTCTTGTTCGTCTGTTACGGCGATGCCTTCACTGACAACGGAGACCGCTCTCGCGAGGCGGTCTTTCTCCTCTTCGGTCCGCCTCCGTTCGGTGATATCGCGAACAACGGCCACCATATACTCTCTCGTGTTTAACTCCACATAGCTGATGTTTGCTTCAACAGGGAATGTGGTTCCGTCCTTCCGCTTATGGATGCCTTCAAGTATGAGGCCGCTTCGCTGCCGCAATTCATTTACATGTGACTGCCATAAAGAAGTATCGGGGAACGATGTCTCAATATCCATGACGCCTATTTTGAGGAGTTCTTCTCGGTCATACCCCAAACTGGCGCACGCCCTGTCATTCACGAAGATAAAAAGCCCTGTCCTGGGATCATTGACGAAGATGGCATCATTTGATTTGTTGATCAAATCCCTGAGAATATCGAGATTTGTCTCAATTTTGACTTTGTCTGTCTTCATGGCATCGAAGCTTACAGATTGAATCAATGATTATAATTTACAATACGCTGCAAAAATAGTGAAGTGGTATTTCGAGATGTAATCGAGAGAGATGCGAAATGCCATGCGACGCTGATGAAAGGGTCGACATTGTGAGAGGAATCGGTTAGTCTAATATAGTGTGAAGAAGCGCGCATCTCAGACAAAACATACTTCTCTGCGGCTCAGGTTTCCTGACGATGAGGTCCGTTTCTCCTGGCTTCCGCTGCTCCTCGATGCGTACGAGACGATCGACACGGGCGTTGTAGTCGCCCTGAATCGGGAGAAGAGGAGGGCAAACCGCTCCATAGCATGCAGGGCATCCTGCGATGCCTGCTGCAGGATGCAGGCCGACATACCGCTCTATCCCCTCGAACTTGCCGGTCTCTACTGGTACTGCATCGAGAAGATGGGCGGCGATGACCGACAGACCCTGAAAGGGCAGCTCATGGCCCATGAGGGCAAACCACCCTGTCCCTTCCTCATCAGGAAGAACTGTTCCGTCTACCCGATGAGGCCGATGGCCTGCAGGCAGTTCGTCGTCTTCGGCAAGGTCTGCGGAGAGGGCGAAGACCCATTCTTCACGAGAATTCAGGACGTCATGCCGCCCCTTACTGATTTCTTACATCAGGCAGTGTCCGGTCTGATGCCCTACCACGGCATCACGTCGGCTGAGGAAAAGGCCCGGGCGCTGAAGCAGGGCTTTATGAACAGGCTCGTGAGGAACCTCCAGGAGTATGACTGGAAGGCACTGGCGGCTAAGATGGATGAGTTCGACGCCAGACGCTGAGGGTTCAGGAGCAGAGGCAAAACCTGCAAGAGAGAGGGCTTCTCGGTAGATAATCACTCAGGGATGCGATTTATCTATCCGAATTAGTAGTAACGGTCCAGATTCAGAAGGTCGTTCGCTACCCCGCCGGGACCGTGATAATCGGGGCACCCTCCTTGATGATCTCGAGCATCGACCCGCTCTTTTGGGAGTGTTCAAATGAAAACCCTCCTCACGTACTCAGGGATCAGTTTTTTTCGATAAGGCGGCTCTCATGATGGTAATCGAAATGTGACTTCGCTGTGCATGGAACTCTTCTCCTTGCCTTTGGTACGAATGGTTCAATCGCTTCATTAATTAATAATCTTAATAATCCTATTGTCCTCTTGAACGGTGAATGATTCTTGTGATACCTTGAAAGACTTTAGCCGAGTGACAACGAGGTATCACAGTCGGAGGTACTATGAGAATAGAAGAAAGCACTGTCGAGGAACACTATAGAGACATCGGTGAGGTTCTCACGGATGAGCAAAAGAAGAGGGGTTTGCTTATTCACGCCTTTCAGGAGATGCAGAGGGAATTTAACTATCTCCCTGACGACAAGCTGAAGGAGCTTTCGGCCAACCTTGGCGTTCCCCTCTCGGACGTCTACAGCACCGCGTCGTTCTATAAACATTTCTATTTCAAGCCGCGGGGTAAGAATATCGTCTGTGTCTGCATGGGGACGGCCTGTCACGTCAGGGGCGCTGCGAAGGTCCTCCATAAGCTCGAAGAGGAATTCGGGGTGAAGGAGGGTGAGACGACGCCGGATATGTCCCTGACCCTCGAGACCGTCGGGTGTGTCGGATGCTGCGGACTTGCTCCTGTGGTGACGGTAAATGAAGAGGTTGTCGGCGAGGTCGTTTCGAAGAAGGTGAACGAGGTCATCGCCATGGTACAGGAGAAAAAGGATTAGACGAGGTGAGGATGGAGAGATTAGAGAGCATACAGAATTTAGGGAGGCTGAGGGAAAAACTCGCGACAGAGGTCTTTCTTCCCGGCAGAGAGAGGGCGAGGGTCTGCTGCGGCACGGCCTGCACCGCTTCGGGTTCGTCTAAGGTTATCCAGTCCCTGGAAGCAGAGGCCGAGAAAAGGGGTCTTGACATCGAAATCGTGAAGACCGGATGCCAGGGCATGTGCCAGAAGGGCCCGATCATGAAGATGGAACCCCATGGGGCGGAAGACGTATTTTATCAGAAGGTAAAACCCGAGGAGGCATCGTCGCTCATAAACTATACGTTCATGAGCCGGACCCCTTACCGGCAGGCCCTCTATAGAGAAGATTTCATGAGCGACCCGACGACGGAGATGCTCGATCTTCCCTTTTACAAGAAACAGGTGAGAATCGCCTTGAGAAACAACGACAAGATAGACCCCACGAACATCCATCACTATATCGCTGTGGGCGGATATGCCGCTCTCGAGAAGGCACTCTCTTCGATGAGTCCCGACGATGTTCTCCATGAGATCGACAGGGCGATGTTAAGGGGGAGAGGGGGGGCGGGATTCCCGGCCGGTCAGA
>DASPUT010000101.1 GCA_035622735.1 Thermodesulfovibrionales bacterium
TTTTCAAGGGAGATAACCGATTTTGTTTCTTCTGAGCATCTCAATCATCTGAATAACGATCTGCTGCCTCCTTCTGGAGAGAGTCACTGCCGCTAATCCTTCCTAAGGCGATGCATCAAATCTCCATGCGAAATCAACGAACATGAGAATAATTTGCTTTCTGTTGAATAAAAAGCATCGCTCATTTATAGTAAGAGCTAATAAAATTGAGGATTTAGAAGAGGAGTTTGTAAATTTCCATGGCGAAGCCGCTCGTCGTGATCGTCGGCAGGCCGAATGTCGGCAAGTCGACGCTCTTTAACAGGATAGTCCGCACTCAGGCCGCTATCGTCGAGGACATCCCCGGCGTCACGAGGGACAGGAATTACCGTGAAGCCGAGTGGGAGGGGAAATCCTTCATCATCGTCGACACCGGCGGTTTTTACCCTGAACCCTCCGATGATATCTTTCAGGAGGTGAAGGAACAGGCGCTCTTCGCGATCGATGAGGCGGACCTCATCATACACCTCATGGACGGTAAAGAGGGCCTGAACCCGAACGACATCGAGCTCGCGAAGATACTCAGGGCGTCGGGGAAGAAGGTGCTCTCAGCGGTGAACAAGGTCGATGCGCCCTCCCGAGAGGACCGCCTCTATGACTTCTACCGTTTGGGGGTCGATGAAATCCTCCCTCTCTCAGCAGAGACCGGATATGAATTCGGTGAATTCATGGACAGGCTTGCTGCATTCCTCCCCGCCGTAGGAGGGGAAGAGGTCGCGGTCGATTATCCTAAGGTCGCCGTCGTCGGCAGGCCGAATGTCGGAAAATCGACCTTGATAAACACCCTCACCGGCAAGAGGCGGATGATCGTCAGTCCGGAGGCCGGGACAACGAGGGACTCGATCGATTCTGTCTGCACCTATTACGGGCGAAAATACCTCTTCATCGATACGGCGGGGATACGGAAAAAGGGCAAGGTCGGCTATTCCGTTGAGCGCTACTCGATGGTGAGGGCTATCAGGAGCATCGAGCGCTGCGATGTCGCCCTCGTCGTCCTGGATGCATCGGCAGGGATCGTGGAGCAGGACAAGAGGATAGCCGGCATCGTCGAACAATACGGGAAGGGCGCGGTCTTCCTCATGAACAAATGGGATACCCTTGAAGACGCCGAAACCGTTTTCAAGCAGTACACGACTGAATTCAAGAATAAGCTCTGGTTTTTCACCCACGCGCCCCTGCTTACGATATCAGGACTGGAACGCAAGCGGGTCACCAAGGTCTTTCCCCTGATCGATGCTGTCGTGAAGGAAAGGAAGAAGCGGATACCGACCTCTGAACTCAACAGTTTCCTGAAGAAGGCGCTTTCCCATATCCCCCCTCTGCCCCAGTCTAAAGGGAAGATGGTGAAGATCAACTATATGACGCAGACAGGGACCGAGCCGCCGAGGTTTGTCTTGTTCACGAACAGGCCTGAGGGGGTGAAGGACCCATTCCTCCGATACCTTGAGAGGAGCCTGAGGGAAAGCTTCTCCTTCGGAGGGACTCCGATCCGGATCTTTGTGAGGCACAAGAACCCCGCATGATCTTCATCAGGTTCCTATCGGTCCTCTTCAGGAGCTTCGTCGATTTTTTCAGGGACGGCGGAATGATGCTCGCAGGTGCCATATCGTTCTTCACGATGATGGCGATCGTCCCCTTCTGCCTCCTGCTCGTCACGGTCTTCGGCCACTTTCTTGGTCAGTACAAAGACTTCTACCAGTTCTTCCTCTCGAGACTCGTAAGCTTCTTCCCGAAGATCACCTCGGAGATAACGGAAGAGCTGAGGAGGATCATCATCTACAAGAGCCTCGGGCAATTTAGCCTCGTACTCTATTGTCTCATCTCCTTTCAGCTCTTTTCATCCTTCGAATCGGCCATCAATACGATATTCAAGGTGAGGGTGAGGCGGTCCCTTATCGTCTCGATCATCCTTTCCCTGGTCATCGTCACCCTTGTCATTGTCATCCTGCTCCTCTCCTTCGGAGCGACATCGGGGATATCGTTGCTCAGGAGCCTCAGGGAACTTTTCCCGGGCTTCCATATCGGCAGGATCACCGGTTTTTTCATACGGTTCGTCATACCCTTTCTGTTTGTGTTTCTCATCATGATGATCCTCTACCTCTTCCTGCCGCGGAAGATGGTGAAATTCAGGCACGCCGTATCAGGCGCTCTCTTTACCACGATCCTTCTCGAGGCTGCCAAGCATATCTTCACCATCTACGCAGTGAAGGTGGCGATGTTCGGCACGATTTACGGACCTCTCTCGGCGTTTGTGATATTCTTGTTATGGATGTACTATTCGGCCTGCATATTCCTCATCGGTGCTGAAGTGGTGCATAACCTGAGCGCATCGGGTGCGAGATAGCATGCATGATTTAAACGACCTCATCGGGAAAAGAGTTGAAGTGATGGCAAACTACATAACTTACACCGGGAGGCTTGTCGAAGTGAGCGAAACAGAGGTGCACCTCGAGACGGAATCGGGCTGGATCGTCATCCCCGTCGAACAGGTCGGCGATATTAGGGAAGAGGCTCGGGCGTGAAGCTTGTTACGGCAAAAGGAACATGATAGACTGATAATTGACAGAAGGATGAAGGAGTGGCTTCGTAAGCGGGCCGCAACTGGCGGTAATCGTATCACGCATGACCGACGTAACGAAAGGGAGGACTGAAATGAACTATTCCGGATTTATCACAGTCGTCATCACGATCTTTGTCATGGTCTTGCAAGGCTGTGCGACGCCGGCCCGCCAGTCCGCGGTACCCGCGGGCCTGGAGGATCAGGCACAAGTGCCCGGGCTATCGGATGTGCGTTACCGTATCGGCTATGCGAAGGACATGGATGCCATGATGCAGGAAGGCATCGAGGCTTACAGGCGGGAGCAGGAGCAGTTTGTGGCGAGCGGACGTACCGGTCAGCTTCCGCCTGCCGTCTTCCTCGCGGTCTCCGGAGGGGGGGACAACGGTGCCTTCGGCGCGGGATTGCTCAACGGATGGACGGCAGCCGGGGATCGGCCCGAGTTCAAGCTCGTGACAGGCATCAGCACCGGGGCCCTCATCGCTCCCTTCGCTTTTCTCGGATCTTCATATGACGCCCAGCTGAAGGAGTTTTACACGACGATCTCGCAGAAGGACATCCTGGAGAAACGAGGGGCGTTGGCAGCTCTTTATAATGACGCGATGGCCGACAATAAACCCTTGCGGGGACTGGTCGAGAAGGCGGTGACCCGCGATATGATGGATGCGATCGCTGCCGCGTATAAAAAGGGGCGTCTCTTGCTCGTCGGCACTGCCGATCTCGATGCCCGCCAGGCGGTCATCTGGAATGTCACCAAGATCGCTGCGAGCGGTAATCCCAAGGCGCTTGACCTGTTCCGAACAATACTCATAGCTTCCGCGGCCATTCCCGGAGCATTCCCGCCGGTGATGCTCGACGTGGAGGCAGGGGGCCAGAAATACCAGGAGATGCACGTGGATGGCGGCACCATGGCCCAGGTCTTCCTCTACCCGCCGATAATAAACCTTAAAGAGCTGGAGCGCAAGGAGCACGTTGGGGCGCGAGAAAGAAAGCTTTATATCATCAGAAACAGCCGGCTCGACCCCGAGTGGGCCCAGGTAGATCGCCGGACACTTACTATTGCAGGGCGGGCCATCTCCTCCCTGATTCAGATGCAGGGTGTCGGCGACCTCTATCGGATCTACTTAACGGCTGAGAGAGACGGTCTCGATTACAACCTCGCTTACATTCCGTCGAGTTTCAACGTACCGAAGAAAGAGGATTTTGATACCGCATACATGCGGCAGCTTTTCGACGTAGGTTACAGCATGGCGGCAAAGGGGTATCCATGGCAGAAGAGACCGCCAGGGCTTGAGCCATCGGCAGGCGTCGTTCCTAAATAGACCGGCGCATCCCGTAATGTTCCGGGGGAGTGCCTTGCTCGCAGGAGGCATTGAAGACAGGCCGGGCTAACAGGGTTAGTTCATGAGCCTGCCGTCGACCATCCTCAAGACCCTGTTGCAACGGCCAGAAAGGGACTCATTGTGGGTGACTATCACAAAG
>DASPUT010000102.1 GCA_035622735.1 Thermodesulfovibrionales bacterium
ATCGACAGGTTGAATTATCATTACGCAGATTCGGTATATAAGAGGCATGATATGCAATGGGCCATGGAAGATAGCTTCTTTTTCCAAAAAGGAGAGGAATTGAGAACGGCATTTGAACGAGAAGGTATTCCCTGTCAGATAGTTATTTAGATGTAAAAGGCAGGACTGCACTCATCAGTCAATGTAAGCTTACAAATTACTTCCATTCGAAAGCAGTACCATTTATTATCGATAAGGCAGGCAACTGTTCTTCCTGAACTCCTCAACTCAGCCATGCCTAAGATCGTGCGGGTTACTTCCACAATCGTTTATGACAAAACCTGCAACGTCATGCGTCCGTGTTTCCCTTAACCTCGTTACTCTTTCATTCCTATCTTCCTTACTTCATTTGATTCTGCTGACGTTATCTCGTCAGAGAAGGAACAGATGAACCAGATTCTTACATAAGTGATATTGACAAGGGGTTTTTGTGTGATAGCCTTTAATTAGGGGATGGATATGCGAAAAAAAGAAGCGAACAGTGCAGAGAATCATCTTCAATATACGGACGAGATCCGGAGGAAGGAGGTGAAATGATATGAAAAAAGTTCTCACTTTGTGCTTGGTATTGATAATCGTAGTATCCTTTGCCGTGGTCGCCATTGCCACTGATGAGATGTATTCTCTCAAGGGACCAGTGGTTTCCATCGATGCAGGAGCCAAGACAGTGACTGTGCATTCTGTTGAAGGGGTAAAAGCAGCGGCCGACAACAGGTGGAAGGGTGACGTTACGTTCACAACAAACGACATGACAAAGATAAGCATGGACAAGAAAGCGAAAACCTTCAACGACCTCAAAGCAGGACAAAATGTGAAAGTGAAGTTTAATGAAAAAGACGGAAAATCTACCGCGGTCGAGATTATGATCATGTCGGAGAAGAAAGCCAAATAAGAACGTGCTCCAGCTTTGTCGCGAAAAGGAGGGGCGGGAGTTTGCCACCCCTCTTTTTCGCCTCTCGCACGTGGAAGGGTTCAAGAAAGATTTCCGGGCAAATTGAAAAGAGGAGGAAAACGATCATGTCGAGGAAAACTTTTCAAGCAATAATACTTATTCTAAGTGTTGTGATGTTCATAGTTCCATCGCAGGCATCTGCCAAAGACAAATTAACAGATAAGACCGTCGAATTGCGGCTCGCCCTTCGCAGTTTATGGACAGGGCACATATTCTGGGTGAGAAACGTTGTTCTGACTACAAAGTACGGTGATCCCGACGCCGCAAAGGTCGAGGAAGCGCAGGTCGTGCAAAACGCTAAGGACCTTGCAAATTCGATAGCTCCTTACTATGGGAAGGAAGCAGCAGATAAGCTCTTCGGTCTCCTTGCAGGTCATTATGGAGCCATCAAAGAGTACATGACCGCCACCTTCAGTGATAATAAAGAAGCCAAGGACGCGGCGGCCGCCAAGTTAAAGAAGAATGCAGATGAGATAGCAACCTTCTTAAGCTCGGCAAACCCCAAGT
The DNA here is from genome assembly GCA_035622735.1 of Thermodesulfovibrionales bacterium. NCBI lineage: Bacteria > Pseudomonadati > Nitrospirota > Thermodesulfovibrionia > Thermodesulfovibrionales > Thermodesulfovibrionales bacterium. Next base: position 1,499 of record DASPUT010000102.1, read on the forward strand.
ATTGGCTTAAAGAAGCGCTTCTGTCAGCGCTCGTCGCTCATGGGGGGCACCACATGGCGGACATAAATGAAATAAACAAAAAAGATTTTTCTGCCGAGGCCGAAACGTGGAATGCCATGCAAAACCATATCTATGTGATAGCTGACGTTTTGGCAAATGGAATCGTACAACAGTTTCCGAAGAAGTTCTAATCTCTATCCCTTTTCAGAGGCGGGACTGCCGTCCTGCCTCTGAATTTCATGAATAATCATCAGTGAATAAAGCCATGGTGGGATAGTTCCGAAACGGAAACGGATATACGGCCAAAATAACGCCGGTGTCGGTTCGTCGGTGGACCCAACATTTTACGAGTTATAGAAAACTACTTTCTTTAAAATTAATTGAAGGAGGTTCTATGGGATACACTAATGTTGCATTAAAGGACAAGATCATGGAGATGTATCCTGACATCGAAAGAAACGGAATCGCTGTCAGTCTTGATTTCAATGAAGAAAAGAATGCCTTTATCGTAAAATTTAAGAAAGATAAACACGAACTCACGACGCATCTGGAAAAGAAGGACGCTGATGAGTGCATAGATGGGATGAAATGTGTTTACCTCGGCGTCCAGATCAGCCAGTTCATAAAGAATTTTGAGATAATCGAAAAGGAGTGAAAGGGTCAATTACAATAAAGAGGCTTCCATGACGAAGATACCGGTAGTTGACTTTGACCTGTGCATGGGGGCGTGCTTAGCTCCGGCCGTTACTCCATCTTTCTTTGGAAAACCCGTAGCAGTTTCAATTCGCGATACCTATTGATAAGTCGGTGGAAGCGGCACAAAATCTAGTCCTATACGCGTCTTCTTTTTTAGGACTCTCTTAGATAGCATGTTACGACCAGCAGTCAAACGACCGGAAAGGTAACTTTAATCTGTCTGATCTGATTGAGCCACGAGCTTGGTTTCCCGAGAGCTAAGATGATTCGAGGCGTACTCTACTATTTCAGGAAAGTGAAACTCGCGTTTAGTCCTGTGAGAGGTCTTTTTTTTTACGATATTAATAGCATGCCTCACATTTTATCCTAATGAGATTATTCTAATGAGATAGTTGACAAAACAGTGCAAGATTAGTAAATTATAAATGAAAGAAGATATGTACTGTGGGTCCAGGAGGGGTTTTGACCGGGGACCTGCTTAAAGATGGAGCCTGACAGTGGCCCCATCGACCGAGAATGGTCGATGGGGCCTTTTTATTTTGTAACGCGCGTTATCGCGTGAATCGATTCAAGACATTCCGGAGGTGAGAGATGGATAAGAATCAGAAACAAACAGTATGCAACTTTTGTGGAGAGCATTTCAAGAATGCCCAGGCAGTCAGGGCACATCTCAAAGGCTGTAAGGCTTATCAGGATAGAGGCGACCAAGCTTCCCCAGGCAATTTCCCTAGGCAAATATCGCCTAGGGAAGGTTTGCCTAAGGATAAGAGTGATACTCCCTCTAAGTCCAAAGAACACGGGAAGGGGGCGGTAATCGAATGTGACCCTCCGCAATTCAAAGAAAAAGAGAAGGTAGATCAGTCTTGTAATGAAAAAATGGTATCGAAACATGAGGGCAGAAGACCAAGGAGTGATATCATTCAGGAGACAATTAATAAAGTGATTATATATTTTCACAGATTCGGGTACTCGGTGCCATCAGCAGCACAGTCCGACGCGATCCAGGAGATCAGAAAGAAGCTGACCATCCTTCCAGTGGAAGAAACGCCCCCCCATAGCGAATTAGTGATGATTGCCGAAGGAATCAGAGATAGATTTTACCAGCCGGTTTTTCAGGCGCAGGATGGTGCCCAACGGAAGGAAAAAGAGGCGAGAGAAAAAGTCTCTCGCGAGGAGCAAGATCGCTCTAGAGCGGAAATTATAAGTGCGTGGGAAGGTTTGAGGCAAGCATTGCAGAAGTCCAGAGAGGAAGAGGAACAACAGGCGGAAAAATTGCGGATCGAAGAAAACAAGGCACGTCTTGTTGCATGGGGGAAGCGTTACGCACAGGAACTCCTGCGTGAAGAGGATTTGGATGCGCTCTCTAAGAGTGAGATTTGTGATGAGGTTGAGCAAATAGTTAACGAGGAATTATCAGGAACCGAATCGCTTGAGGATGTGGAAAAATTGGTGGAGGACATCTTGGATGAAGATCTTGAATGAATCTGAGCTTCGGACACAGATGAGTTTTATGTTTCAGGTCGAAAGGGTCCTAAACAAGACAAGGCCGCGTCCGCGATGAAGTTCTTGAGCGTAAAAGAAGTGTCTGAGATGCTCGGCGTGAAGGAGAAAACTATCTATCAGTGGGCCGAGCTCAGACGGATGCCGAGCATCATGCTCAATGGAACTCTAAGGTTCAATAATGATCACATCATGGAATGGGTTGATGCTTGTACAAGGGAGGCTAATTCGGGGTATAATCCATTTATCAAGCTGGAGGCTCGGAAAGGAGGGAAGACGAAGTGAGCCTCTATAAGAGAAAGGACAGCAAGATATGGTGGTTGTCCATCAATGTACATGGAAGGCGTCTGAGGCTGCCGACGGGCACGCAGAATAAGAAGAAGGCAGAGGTGATTCACGGTAAGGCGCTTGCTGACATCCAGGAGGGCAAATGGTTTGAAAAGCAGAAGGCAAAAACCATAACCTTCTCTGAGATGGTCACGAAGTATTTACAGAAGTATCATAGAATCAGGGATGAACATACGCTGAAGAGGTTGCTTCCGGTGTTCGGTCAATTGACTCTTGCTGAAATTACGACGGAGATGATCTCGGATTACAGGGATGAAAGGCTGAAGAAGGTGAAAATTGCTACGATTTATCAGGAATTAAGTCTGATGAGGCGTATGTTCAACGTGGCTCGTAGGGAATGGAAATGGACTAAGGAAAACCCTGTAGCTGACTTGTCATTCGCGGTAGGTAACAAGAATGCGAGGGAAAGATGGTTGACCGTTGAAGAGGAGAAGTTTCTTTTGACGGCAGCGACAAATCCATTTTGGTTGAAGACCTTGTTGATCGTTGCCCTTCACACGGGTATGAGAAGAGCAGAGATACTCAATCTGACGTGGAAAGACATTGACTTCAACAGGAGGCTTTTAACGGTCACCAGATCGAAGAATGGAGAGAAAAGGGCGATACCGCTGTCTCAGACACTTTTAAGCTCTCTCAGGGGATTTAACAGGGTTGTAGACCTGTCGGGAAAGGTCTTTCCGGTTTCGGTCAGGTGCCTCAGGCAGGCTTATGACAAGGTGCTGGTGAAAGCTGGGCTTAAGGATTGCCATTTTCATGACCTGAGACATACCTTTGCAACAAGACTCGTTCAGAATGGTGTCGATCTCTACAAGGTCAAAGAATTGCTCGGTCATAAGACTATACAGATGACTATGAGATATGCTCACCATTACCCTGAAAGTCTCAGATCGAGCGTCGAGGTTTTGGATTCATGCCAAGATGTGTCACGTTTTGGTCACGTTTCAGAACGAAGCGTTTGACTTGGGTTCAAGAAAATCCTTTAAAATCAACCAGCGAGAGTGGCGGAACTGGCAGACGCGCTGGACTTAGGATCCAGTGGGCAACCGTAGGGGTTCGACTCCCCTCTCTCGCACCAGAAGGCTAGATGTTGTAATGAAGTCCGTTACTCTGAATGACGCATACAATATAGGCGAGCGATTGTTCCGATCCAGATAACCCCCGACTGTCGGGGCATGATTGATGATAATACTATCAATGGTAACGGGTCCCGATCCCTGAATGGTTACGGAACCGTCAATTTCGGTGTAGTCGACAACCGTGGAGAGATCGCAATCGTAGCCGCCCTGAAGCGTAACCGGCCCATTGTTATCAAACTGGATATCCTCAACGTAATCATACACATTGACATCTATGACACCGCCGTCAATAGCGTTGTCAATGGCTTCGATGGCTTGCTGAATGGTTCCGTAGGTGTTTGTCCCTATTCGTATCAGGGGGTAGTCACAAGACGTGGTGACTGCCGCATTAGGGGTTATGCTGAAGGTGGGTGCGGAAACTACAAAAGATGCCCCCCAGGCTCCTGAAACGTCGAGCATCAGAACGACCAGAAAGAAAAACACAAACAATGGTGTCTTCACCGCAATATCTCCGGCGTGCGATGTCCGCGGCACGCGCCTCACAAAATCCGCACAGTTTCAATAGTTCTAATTACTATATATCAAATAGCGGGCCTGTCAGTCAAGCAAAGCGGCCACGCGATGCCGAAAAAGGTGAGGCAATGGAGAAAGGCTCTCTCATCTCCGATCTTCTTCAGTCGTCCTCAACACTGATATAGACATATAAAAAGCGAGACAAGCAAGGTCCTGGTTGATATTTTGCGAACTTCCGGTGAATAATAGAAAATGCTTTTCAGAGGACGCAGCATCTTGTTGACAACGGTGGCGTTCGGGTGCCTCTCTCGCACGAGAAGGGAAGGGCCGCAGACGATGAAAAGGCCGGCGGTGACGACACTCTTGTTTCTCATCTTCTCTCTCGGCGTTGCGGTCGCCTCTGCCGAGCCGCTGAGGGTCGCGGCGAGCATCTCTCCGATCGGTGACATGGCAAAGCAGGTGGGAGGAGAGCGGGTTGAGGTGCAGGTGCTTCTGCCTCCCGGCGCGAGCCCCCACGTCTTCGAGCCTACCATGAAGACGGCGAAGGACCTCTCACATGCGAGGCTTTTTTTCGAGGTCGGCGCCGGTCTCGATTTCTGGGCGGAGAGACTCGTCAGGGCGTCGAAGGAAACTATCAGGGTTGTCGTCCTCACTGAAGGGATGAAGCTCTTGCGGGAAGAGGGAGACCACGGGCATGAAACGGGAAACCCCCATGTCTGGCTCGACCCGGTGCTCGCCATCGAAATGGTCAGGAAGATAGAGGCCGCCCTTGAGCAGGCTGATGCTCAAGGCGCCGATTTCTACCGGAGGAGGAGCGCCGAATATATCGCGAAACTTCAGGCACTCGATGCGGAGATCAAGAAGACCGTTTCGGCCTTCAGGATAAAGAGTTTCGTGAGCTTTCACCCTGCCTGGGATTACTTTGCCCTCCGCTACGGACTGAAGAGCGTGGGCGTGATAGAGGAGTCGCCCGGCAAGGAACCTTCGCCGCAAAGACTTGAGGCGATCGTGAAGGCGATCAGGAGCTACCACATCAGGGCTGTCTTCGCGGAGCCGCAGCTCAATCCAAAAGCTGCGGAAGTGATAGCGCGCGAGGCTGGCGTAAGGGTCATCATGCTCGACCCTGAAGGGGGGCTTCCGGGCCGCGAGACTTACATCGGTCTCATGCGATATAACCTCGAGAGGCTGAAGGACGCGATGCAGTGATCGTCGCACTCCCTTCTCTCCAGGAAAGTCGATGGACTCTCGGAGAGTTCGCTCATGATAGAATAGGAATGAGACTCGTGGAAAAGTTTCGGGTAGCATCTCCGTGACGGAGGTTTCTATGTCCGAGGAACTCTATGCGGCTCAGATTCAGGAGGCTGTACGCAAGAAATATGCGGAGATCTCTCGATCTGCAGAGGGGAAGTTTAATTATCCGACGGGAAGGGCTGGCGCCCTCATGCTCGGCTACGACCCTTCTTTCATCGAGGGCCTCCCTGTAGAAGTGATCGAATCATTCTGCGGTGTCGGCAACCCCTTCACCCTCGGTCCGATTAACAGGGGAGAGACGGTCCTCGATGTGGGATGCGGGGCCGGCTTCGATCTCCTCTATGCAAGCAGGATGGTGGGCTCTTCCGGGAAGGTTTTGGGAATAGATCTCACTCCTGAAATGGTCGATAAGGCCCGGAGAAACCTGAAAGAGATCGGTCTGTCCGGTTTTGAGATTCAGTCCGCCGGTACAGAGGCGATCCCTTTTCATGACGGGACCATCGATGTCGTAATCTCGAACGGTGTCCTGAACCTTTCGCCCTTCAAGGAGAGGAGTTTCCGTGAAATCCACCGGGTCCTCAAATCAGGCGGCCGTCTTCAGTTTGCGGACATCGTCCTCAAGGATGAGGCGGCGGCATCCCGCGCGAACAGCCTCGAATCCTGGTCGGACTGAATCGGGGGGGCGATCCCGGTCGGGGATCTCATCGAACTGATGAAGAATTCTGGCTTCATGAAGGTGGAGTACGTCGGCGCGACGCCTATGACGACTTCACCCTCCACGGTCGGAGGGCTCTTCCGGGCCTTCAAGGCTTGAGGGGGATACGACCTGAATCCTGTCTACGATCCATGCCCTCGCAGCGGCATGAATCAGACGGATTAAATATTCTCGACCATCTCCCAGACGCCGCAGGGACAGACACCGGAGCAGAAGCCGCATCCGATGCACTTCTCTTCATCAACGACATACTCGTACGAACCGTCCTTGTGCTCGACCCTGCTGATCGCGCCCCAGTAACAGGTCGCCTCGCACATACGGCAGTCGCGGCAGGTCGCGCAGGACATGCACCGGTTCGCGGACTCCTCCGGTGAAACGAAATCGCCGCGGCAGACATCGTAGTATTCCGTCTTGATCTTCTCGTAGGGCACGACCTGCTTGATCTCGGGAAAGCGGGGCGCGTGCATCACCTCGTAGTGGATGATGTCGGCCGTTATCCTTCCATGGCCGATGGCATGAGTCACGAGTCCGAGCGCCGTCACATCACCGATCGCGTATACCTTGACGTCCGAGGTCTGGTACTTGTCGTTTACCGGAATCCAGCCCCTTTCGGTATGGACCGACTGGGGAAGGAAATCGAGTTGCGGCACATCGCCGATCGACATGACCACAAAGTCCGCGTCGAGGAAAGATCCGTCTTTGAAGAAGATCTTCTTCTCGTTCCTGTCGTACCGTTCGGTGAACTTGGGCCACGTTACCTGCGTGCCCTTCGCCTTCGCGATCTCCATTTCCGCTCCGAAGGCAGCGGGTTTCTGGATATCGACTGCTATGACCGACGCGGCGCCGTTGTTGTAAGCCTCTGAAGCGACGTCCATGCCGACGTTGCCCGCGCCGATGACAACCACCTTCTTGGCGGCGAGATCGGGCTTCTTCCCGAGATTGATCTCGCGGAGAAAGTCAT
>DASPUT010000103.1 GCA_035622735.1 Thermodesulfovibrionales bacterium
TTTCTCGGGGAGAGGTAGACATCATCATCGGGACGCAGGCGCTCCTCAAGAAGGACCTGACCTTCGATAACCTCGGACTCCTCATCATCGACGAGGAGCACCGGTTCGGGGTCGGACAGAAGGAGAGGATTAAGGAATTGAAGGGCGGCGTCGATGTATTGAGTATGACCGCTACCCCCATCCCGAGGACGCTTCAGATGGCGTTTTCGGGCATCAGGCGTATGAGTCTCATAGAGACGCCCCCCGAGGAGAGGCTCGCCGTGCGGAGCATCGTCTCTATGTTTGACGAGGCCTTGATAAGAGAGGCCGTCGAGCGTGAACTCCAGCGGGGCGGCCAGGTCCTCTTCGTCCATAATGTCATCTTCGACATCGAAAAGGTGGCAGCTCTTCTCAAGAGGCTCCTCCCCCATGCTTCGATCGATATCGCGCACGGTCAGATGCAGGAAAAGAGACTCGAAGGGGTGATGCACAGATTTCTCAGAAAAGACCTCGACGTCCTCCTTTCGACGAATATCATAGGCGCCGGCATCGATATCCCGACTGCCAATACGATTATCATCGACAGGGCGGACAGGATGGGGCTCGCGGACCTCTATCAACTCAGGGGAAGGGTTGGGAGGTCCAATATCAAGGCCTATGCCTATTTCCTGATCCCGGGAGAGGACCTCATCACCGATGAGGCGAAGAAGAGGCTCCAGGCGATAAGGGACATGAGCTATCTCGGGGCGGGCTTCAGGCTGGCGATGAAGGATCTCGAGATCAGGGGAGCAGGAAATCTTCTCGGCCCTCAGCAGTCAGGACATGTGCATGCCGTCGGTTTCGACATGTACATGGAGATGCTCGAAAAGGCAGTTTCCGAGCTGAAGGGGATCGAGGTGAAAGAGGAGATCGAGCCGTCTATTAATCTTTCCGTGTCTGCCTTTATCCCTGAGGGATATATCGAGGACCTCGCGCTCAGGTTGAGCCTCTACCGGCGGGTAGCGAGCGCGAAAGCTGACGAAGAGATCGACGGCGTAGAATCGGAGATGACAGACCGTTTCGGCGCTCTGCCCGAAGAGGTGAAGAAGCTCATGGACATCATGAGGCTAAAGATTATGGCGAGGAAGCTTTCGCTTGCCGGCATCTCGGAGATCGACGGAAAGGTGAGGTTCCTTGTTTCCGATAAGACACCTCCAAGTGTCGGGGAAGGCATCGTCTCCCTCCAGAAGACTTTTTCCGGTATCCGTTTTCGGAAAGACGGTTTTGATTTGGACAGCCGAAATTTTCCGGAAGGACATGATGCGCCTCGGGTAGCCCACGACATCTTACAGGAACTGCTGAACCCGCTTACTCCTGCCGCATTCTCCTAACCCCTATGGTGAGGGGAGAAAATCCCTTTACTTCTCGTGAATTTTCTGCTAATTTTACATGAACCATGGACAAAAGAAGCGGGAGTTTAAGGCTGCTTGTACCGGGAATGATCCTCCTCATTTCACTCGGCTGCGCCACAACAAAAGCAGAGGACAAGAAGGCGGCCTCGGCTCACTTTCAACTTGGAGTATCGTACCTCAACGATAATAATATCCAGCCTGCATTCGTGGAATTCCAGAAGGCGCTCGAACTGAACCCAAACGACAAGGAGACCCTTAACGCAATCGGTCTCATCTATCTCCTGAAGCTCGATGACTATCCGAAGGCGATCGATTTTTTTCAGAGGGCTGTCAGGGTAGATAAAAACTTTTCCGAGGGATGGAACAACCTCGGTTTCGCGTACGAAAAGGCTGAACGATACAACGACGCCGTTGCGGCATACAAAACGGCTCTTTCCAACCTTCTCTATCAAAATGCCTATAAGGCGTTCAACAATCTCGGCCGGACCTATTACCGGCTCGGCAAGTACAGTGACGCCGTCGAGGCTTATAAGGAGGCTATACGGAGAAACTCCGATTTTTACCTGCCGTTTTACGGCCTTGCCTTGAGTTATAATGCGGTAGGGAGATACAGCGATGCTGCTGCTGCTCTCCAGAAATTTATCGAGCTGGCCCCCGAATATAAAGGTGACAGGGAAAAGGCTCGGAGAGACCTGCAGGACAAGAAACTCATCGTTAGCAGCAGCGATGAGAAGGATATAGAAGATCTCCTCGAGATAATGAATTACTGAAATAATCCCTTTCCAGAGTCCTTTCCATTGTTTCAAAAAGTTACAGAGTATTCTTAACAAGAAACTCTAACAAAATCCTAAAATTACTTGACAATAAAGAATTAATATGATTCAATTTGAGGTGGAATGATAAAAATCTCTTTTTGGGGAAGGAGAGGGCGAGAAATGAAAAGGGTGATTTATATTATCATGGCTTTGATGCTTCTGTCCTGCGGTAATCAACAGACCGCAGGCATTGCTTCCAACACGCAAGGCGTAATGACTGCAGCGAAGGAGACGAGTACTCCAAAGATGACGGTCCAGTCCATCCTCTCACAGATGGAAAAAGGGAATTATCGGGAGGGGGAGCTCCTCGTGAAATTCAAGTCAGGCGTCTCAGCAAAGTCGGCAGCGGGTATACATCAGGCAAGCGGCGCCTCTCTGAAGAAGAGGTTCAGCCTCGTCCCTAATCTCGAGCATGTTACCCTCAAGGGCATTTCGGTAAAGGATGCGATACTGCGCTATATGGCAGACCCCAATGTGGAGTACGCGGAGCCGAATTATATCGTCCGGTCCAGCGCCACCACTCCGAACGATACCTATTTCAATCCGCAGCAGTGGGCCCTCAACAATACCGGCACATTCGCAGGCGGGACGGCCGGAGCCGATATCAGGATGCCCCAGGCGTGGGATATCACTCAGGGAAGCCGTGCGATCAGCATCGCTGTCGTCGATACAGGGATAGATTATACCCATCCTGATTTAGTGAGCAACATATGGACGAATCCGGGAGAGACGAGTTGTACCGACGGCGTTGACAATGACGGGAACGGATTCATCGATGACTGCAGAGGATGGAATTTCGTCGACAACAACAATAACCCTATGGATGACAACGGGCACGGGACGCATGTCGCCGGCATCATCGGCGCCGTCGGCAATAATGGCACAGGCGTTGCCGGAGTGATGTGGAGTACACAGCTGATGGCCTTGAAGGCCCTCGACAACGCAGGAGTCGGAACCGACGCGAATGTGATTGCGGCCATACAATATGCAGTCGCAAACCAGGCGAAGGTGATCAACGCAAGCTTCGGTGGCAGTGATTTTTCCCAGGCCCTCTTTGATTCGATAAACGCCGCAAATACTGCCGGGGTCCTCTTCATCGCGGCGGCGGGCAATGACGGCACGAACAATGACTTGGCCCCGTTCTACCCTGCCAGCTTTAATCTCCCGAATATCATCGCCGTTGCCGCCACCGATCAGAACGACAACCGGGTTCCTTTCAGCAATTTCGGCCCCAATTCCGTTCAGGTCGCGGCGCCCGGTAACTATATCCTGAGCACGATTGCCCCCGGTCTCACCTTCTCCCTCTGCTCAGGTTCGCCTATTGCGGGATATGATTTCTGCAGCGGCACTTCTATGTCTGCGCCTCATGTCTCAGGTCTCGCAGGCTTGCTCACCGTCTCCTATGCTGATTTTACCTACTTGCAGGTACGCGCGACGATCCTCAGGTATGTCGATGCCTTGCCGACTCTTACAGGCTGGGTGCAGACCGGAGGGAGGATCAATGCGTTCAAGGCCCTCGCATCGCTACTGACACCGACGAACCTTATCGCCACGGCGACATCGTCTTCGGAGATTTCCCTTGTATGGACGGATAACGCCACCGGAGAAGACGGATACACCGTTGAGAGGGATTCAGGCAGCGGTTTTGCTGTGATCGCAACGCTCGGACCGGATGCTGCCGCATTTACCGATTCGGGCCTCACTGCGTCTACGACCTATACTTACAGAGTGAGGGCCTTCAACACGATACCCGCCAACTCCTCGTATTCCTATACCGCTGCTGCCACGACCCTGCCGGCTCCTGTTCCCGAGGCGAGCGGAGGCGGAAGCGGCTGTTCGATCGGGGGCAAGGCGAATGCGCCAACCGCCGTGGCCGACATAGCGGTACTGCTCGTGCCCCTGGTATTCATAGCGGTAATGAGGCGGAAAAGGTAAGGTGAGGGACACAGGGTTACGCTGAAGATCGAGAGGGAAAAGGCATTATATACCTATCCGGTTCTCTTTGCGGTTACGGTTTTCTCCCATGCCTTTTCCTTCTCTTCAGGGAAATACCTCATTCCGGTCCTTCTTCTCATCGTCCCCATTCTCTTTCGGGAGAGGATTAGGGTCGGGTTCGGCGCGAAAGATCTCTTTACTGGTATTGTCGTATCCCTCATCGTATTACTGCCTTTTGCCTGCTTCATGAAACTTACGGGCAGGATTTTCTCCCTTCGCCCGCCCGGCGCGCTCGCCTTTCAGCTTCTCTGTGTCTCTTTTCCCGAAGAAGTCTATTTCAGGGGGTTCCTTCAGGAGAGACTGGGCAATACCGTGACAGCGGTGATAACGGTGAGTCTTCTTTTTGCCCTCATGCATCTGCCCAGTCTCATCTTTCATGGAGACATCTTGTCGGTGCTGACATTTTTCCCCTCTCTCGTAATGGGTCTTCTCTACATGCGTACATCGAATGTCATAGCTTCCACGATCTTTCATTTTGCTGCGAATACCGTCTTCCTGAGCTTCTTTGACATGTCCTAGCATTTTATCGCTTTCCTTCTGAAGTTACGGCTACGGTTTTGGAGATTCCGTGAAGATGCTGCCCCTTCAGGTTCCAGATATGCGGACATCCAACGCACGAGAATGCCCAATCAGCCATAAACACCCGTCACTGTGATATACTTGAGCATGGCGCGGCTAAGGTTCTTTACATCCGGGGAATCGCACGGCAAGGCCCTCAGCGGGACCTTAGAAGGGATTCCGGCGAACCTCTCCCTTTCCTCAGCAGAAATCGACAATGACCTGAAGAGAAGGCAGTCAGGGTTCGGAAGGGGCGGGAGGATGAAGATAGAGGCAGATCATGCCGACGTAATTTCAGGAGTCCGTTGGGGAAAGACTATCGGTTCACCCATCACCCTTCTCATAGAGAACAGGGATCACAAGAACTGGCTCGACGGCATGTCCCCCGACGCCGGAGCGAAGGACTCTATCCCCCCTGTTACGAGGCCGAGACCGGGCCACGCCGACCTTTCCGGCGCGATAAAGTACGATCAGCACGACATAAGAAACGTGCTGGAACGGGCGAGCGCCCGTGAAACCGCTGCGAGGGTCGCTCTTGGCGCGGTCGCGAAGAAATTCCTTGGAGAGTTCGGCGTCAGGGTCGGAAGTTACGTCGAACAGATCGGTAACCTGAAGGCGGAGATCAATGGTCGGGGAACGGGGGCAAAAGAGCTCATAGAGATTTTCGAGCAGGCTGAAACCTCTCCGGTCAGGTGTCCCGATCAGGATATTACGAAGAGGATGGTGGAGCTTATCGAAGGCGCGATGAGAGAGGGGAATTCCCTCGGCGGCGTCTTTAAGGTCTTCGTTACAGGCGTTCCTGCGGGGCTCGGAAGCTATATCCAGTGGGACAGGAAGCTGGACGGGAGGCTCGCTCAGGCGCTCATGTCCATTCAGGCGATAAAGGGAGTAGAGATAGGGGCCGGTTTAGGGATGGCGTCCCGCTTCGGCTCGGAGGTGATGGACGAGATATTCCGTGATCCCTCCGGATTCTACCGGAAGACGAACCATGCCGGCGGCATCGAAGGCGGAATGACGAACGGCATGCCCGTGACCGTAAGAGCCGCGATGAAGCCGATACCTACCCTGAGGCGCCCCCTCACTTCCGTCGATATCATCACGAAGGAGCCCTTCGAGGCCTCCTACGAGCGGTCCGATGTCTGCGCGGTGCCGGCCGCATCAATTGTCGGGGAGGCGATGACAGCCCTCGTCGTGGCGGACGCGTTCCTCGAAAAGTTCGGCGGTGATACCATGGAAGAAGTCATGCGGAATTATGCGTCGTACAAGGAGTATGTGAGGCAATTCTAAAAGCTTCCGCTATGAAAAATATCGTTCTCACGGGATTCATGGGCACCGGTAAAACAGAGGTCGGACGCGAGCTTTCGCATATCCTCGGATGGAGGCTCATCGACCTCGATGACGAGATTGTGAAAGCGAAGGGGATGAGCATCAATCAGATATTCTCCGCTTTCGGAGAGCCGGCATTCCGTGATATCGAGACGGAGATGATACGGGAGATTTCGATGAAGAAGAGTATCATCGTATCCACCGGGGGCGGAGCGGTCCTCCGAAAGGAGAACATCGATATGCTGCGGGAACAAGGGGTAATCGTAAATCTTTCAGCAACGCCGGAGACGGTTGTTAAGCGGACGAGCGGCAATGACGAGCGGCCCCTCCTCCGGGTCGAAGATCCCCTCGGGAGGATCAGGGAACTCCTCGAATTCAGGCGGCCCTTTTATGAGAACGCGGATGTCCTGATAGACACCGAGTCCAAGACACCCCTTCGAGTCGCAGAGGAGATCTTAGAGAGAATCGGATGGAAGAGATAGAAGTCGGTCTCGGGGAGAGGAGTTACGGCATCTGTATCGGTTC
>DASPUT010000104.1 GCA_035622735.1 Thermodesulfovibrionales bacterium
ATTGAGATGGCACTTCCGCGCCATGACACAGCCTGTCGCGATCATCGTGGCGGTACCGAAACCGAATTCTTCGGCTCCGAGGAGCGCGGCGATGATGACGTCCTTTCCCGTCCTCAGCCCTCCGTCGACCCTCAGTCTCACTCTCCCCCGCAATCCGTTTTCGATTAAGATAGCCTGTGTCTCTGCAAGCCCTGTTTCCCAGTAATCGCCGGCATTCTTGATAGAGCCTATCGGCGAAGCGCCTGTACCCCCCTCGCATCCGCTTATCTGGACGATGTCGGCGTATGATTTCGCAACTCCGGCAGCCACCGTGCCGACGCCTTTTTCCGAAACGAGCTTCACGCAGACCTTTGCCTCGGGGTTTGCCTGTTTCAGGTCGTGAATCAGCTGGGCGAGGTCCTCTATGGAATAGATGTCGTGGTGGGGGGGCGGTGATATGAGAAGGGTAGAGGGGCTGCAGTGTCTCAGCATCGCTATATATTCGGTAACCTTGTTTTCAGGGAGATGGCCTCCCTCTCCTGGTTTTGCGCCCTGAGCGATCTTGATCTCGAGGTCGCGGGCAGATGCCACATAAGTGGGAGTTACACCGAATCTGCCCGAGGCGATTTGCTTTATCGCGCTGTTTTTCGGGGACCAGTATCTCAGGGGATCCTCGCCTCCCTCGCCGCTGTTGCTCTTTATGCCGAGGGCATTACAGGCCTCGGCGATCGTTTCATGGGCCTCGGGAGAGAGGGCGCCAACGGACATCGCCCCGGAGAAGAAGCGCTTCAATATCTCCTCCTCCGCTTCGACTTCCTCCAGGGGAACCGGACCGCCTTTCTTGTGAGTGAGGAGATGGCGGATGAATACTGGTCTCTCATCCGCGAGCCGCGAGAACTCCCGATAGAGTCGATAGTCGCCGCTCCTGACGAACCTGTTCAGGGCCGCAACCGCGAGGGGCGACCAGGCATGCCATTCTCCTTCCTTCCTCTGGAGTAAGTCTCCCCCCTGATTGATGACCGGCTCGGGTGCCGCGAAACCGGCTTCATGCCTTTTCATGAGCGAATCTTCGATCTCGGCCAGACCGTCGGACTCGATGCTGATTGAGGTATCTCCGAAAAAGGCATCGACAAAATCCTTGTTTAAACATAAGGCATCGAAGAGGGCAGCGGCGTGATAGGAATTGATCGTCGAGATTCCCATTCTTGCGATCACCTTCAGGAGTCCATCCTCAAGCGCCTTCTTGTAGTTATGAACCGCTTCTGGGAAAGGGATCGTGATCGTTCCCCTTGCGCACATCTCCTCGATTGTTTCATAGGCGAGATAGGGATATACTGCCGAGGCCCCGTATCCGATGAGGCATGCCATGTGGTGGATCTCTCTTGCCTCTCCCGTCTCGATAATGAAACTCACCCTGTTCGCGAGGTGCTTCCTCCTGAGGTGATCGAAAGAAGCCGCGATGGCAAGAAGGCTCGGGATAGCAATCCTCTCTTTCGAGATGTCCCTGTCTGAGAGAAGCAATAAGACAACGCCTTTCCGCACCGCCTCTTCAACGCTCTTCTGCAGTCTCCTGACGGCAAACGAGAGAGGGGAATCGAAGCCCCGGCCCGGAGCGCAACAGGTCATGAGGTCTCCGCCCTGCAGCTCCTCCCCGAATTCCTCCCGCGAATAGGTCAGGGGTATCCTCTCTATTTTGAAGGCGGCCTGCTCCTCGATTCCCTTCATCTCCTCGGAAAGGAGGATAGGCGAATCGAGGCTGAGACGCCTCGCATGCTCTTCGGTCTCTATCAGGAAATTCCTCTTATGTCCGAGGTTCATCCTCAGCGACATGACCATCCTCTCCCGTATGGGATCTATGGGAGGGTTCGTCACCTGCGAGAATCTCTGCTTGAAATATCTGAAAAGGAGAGGGGGCCTCCCAGAAAGCGGAGGGAGGGGGGTATCGTCCCCCATCGAAAAGATCAGTTCCTTTGCCGTTTCCGTCATCGTCTTTATGGATGTATCGATCTCCTCCATGGTATAGCCGAACGCGGCCTGTCTCCGCCGGGTATCATCAAGGGGTTCGGAAACCATGGTCTTCACCTTTCCGAGCCTCGTGAGGGATCTTTCTATCCACTTGCGGTAGGGTTTTTGCGATATGATCTCTCTGATGACGTCTTCAGTGCATGCCACTCTGCCTTTCTGAAGGTTCACGGAGAGGGTATCTCCCGGGCCCAATCTCCCCTTTTCTCTTATGGTCCTGTCTCCGAGGTCTATCATGCCTGTTTCAGAGCCTAAAACGAGGATGCCGTCTTCCGTTATCGCGTATCGGAGCGGCCTGAGACCGTTTCTGTCGAGGTGAGCGCCGACGGTATTTCCGTCCGTGAAGGCGACCGCTGCCGGGCCGTCCCAGGGTTTCATCCGGAGGGACTGATATTCGAAGAACGACTTTTCTTCCTCGGATAAATCCGAGGTCTCCCATGCCGGAGGGATGCAGAGCATGAGGGCATGCTCAGGCGAATAGCCCGCAAGCATGAGGAGTTCGATGATCCTGTCGAGAGA
>DASPUT010000105.1 GCA_035622735.1 Thermodesulfovibrionales bacterium
GATGACATAACCTTTGCCACGGGATTCGACTTCGCCGCAGCCCGCAGCGTAAAGATTCTCGGTGAGCTCTATGCAAAGAAGAGTTACTCGGGAAGCCTGGACAGACTCGAATTGCGCTTCGGCACCAGGATTCTCACTACGGAAAATATCTTCACGACACTCGGGGCCGGATACGACTTAAAGAATAGAAGCCCTGAATACCGGATACTGTTTTCCGTGAGCTATCTCTTCCCTCTAAAGAAGAAGGAAATTGAGAAGATTGAGGAAGGAGGCGACTGATGTTTGACCTGGGGATTCAGGAGCTCATCGTCATTTTCGTCGTTGCGCTCATCGTCTTCGGACCGAAACGTCTGCCCGAACTCGGGAAGTCTCTCGGTAAAGGGATGCTGGAGTTGAGAAAAGCGCTCCAGGGTATGAAGGAACAGATGGACACGGAGCTCGACACAACACCAAAACCCGGAGAAATTACCGCGCCCCCCATCGATGAGCAGAGGGATGAAAAGCCCGGAACGACAGGGGCTGACCGGCAGGGGGAAAAGGATCGTGAGATGGAAAGGAAGGACGACACCGTAAATGGCCGATGAAAAACTGCCGTTCACAGAACACCTCTCGGAGCTCAGGAAGAGAATCATCGTTTCGCTTGTCGCCCTTCTCGTCGGGTTTCTCATCTCCTTCGGTTATTCCGAGGAGCTCTTCAAGGCGCTCATCTTCCCCCTGAAATTCGAGATAGGCTTCACCCTGAAGTATCCCTTTCTATCGCTTGTGCCCTCCAAGATTCAAAACCCCTCCCTGGTCTTTCTCGCGCCCGCAGAGGCATTCTGGATGCACCTGAAGGTCGCCTTCGTCGCAGGTCTCGTCCTCACCCTTCCCGTTATTTTCCATCAGCTCTGGAAATTTGTGTCACCAGGATTGCTCGTGAAGGAAAGAAAATATATCCTGCCTTTCGTGGGAAGCGCCACGATACTCTTCTTCATCGGTGCCGGGTTCTGTTTCCTCTTCGTGCTCCCCTTCGCCATGAGCTTTCTCCTCACCTATAAGACCGGGTCCATGACACCGATGCTCTCAGTCGGCAGTTATGTGGACTTCTGCCTCAAATTCATCCTCGCCTTCGGCGCCGTCTTCGAACTTCCCATCGTCATCGTGTTCCTGACGCGTATGGGAATTGTGACTCCGAAGGCCCTAGCAAAAAATAGAAAATATGCGGTTCTCGCCGCATTCATCATCGCCGCGATTCTCACCCCCACGCCTGACGCCTTCAACCAGACTCTCATGGCCGTCCCCATGATCGTGCTCTACGAAGCCGGTGTCCTCGTATCTCGGCTATTCGTGAAGAGGAGGGAAGAGCGTGTCTAACGTCCGGGGCAAAAGTCTCAAGGCGATGGCGAGGGACATAGCCGAAGGGTATGTGACGGTGAACCCCCTCTTCCTGAAATCCTTCGACAATGAAACCTTGAAAGAATTCTACCACGAAGTGATGAAGACTCAGGGCGAAGTGCGTGGTGAGAAGTTTCCCCACAACGACGTCATGGAGATCCGTTTGAGGAATCTGCGCCTCCAAAGACTGCATTCTTCTGCGATGATAATTCGGAACTTCGCCAGGGCGAGGAGAATCCCGCTCATTTGACACCCATGAGAATCTGTGTTATGTTTTTCCATGGAAATCTCTGAGGAAATAAAGGGAGCAAAAGACATAATCCAGGCCTTCCTGAAGGCGAAGAAGACCGTCAGGATGTATCCGGAGAACAACCCCGTCTATACGAAGACGATCGATGAAATCTTTTCGCGTTTTACCGACTTTTTTGCCTGGCGCGAAGAATTCCGTTTGAGAATAAAACAGCACGAGCTCTTCTTCGATGCCGAGATGGTCTACCAGAACCCTGAAAAAGAGGATAACCTCGCCCTCTTCCTCTTTAAGGACGGCCTGAGGGAATTGAGCTTTAAGAAGAACCTGTCCAAGCAGGAGCTGGAGGAGTTCCTCAAGATTATCGCGCTCGACTTCGACAGAGAGGCGGCTGACGACGACATCGTAACCCTCCTTTGGGAGAGGGACTTTCAGGATATCCAGTACGTTGTCGATGAGGCCTTTCTCACGGAAGACAATGATTACGAATCGGATGCGATCGAGGAGATAAAGAGTAAGGCTCCAGAGACCGACAATCTTCTCAAGGCGTATACCGACGCCTTCAGTGCGGAGGATGTTTCGAGCATTTCGATCGTGAACCTTTCCGATAAAGACCTTCAGCAGCTCGTCAGGGAGATAGAGAAAGACCTGGAAGACAAGACCGGGAAGCTCTCTGAAATACTGTTCGAGATGCTCCACCACGCTGAAAGCCCGCCTGAATTGGAGGACATCTATCATTTCCTTTCGGATATCATTCTCTATTCTCTCCGGCAAGGAGACCTGAAGACCGTAGTGACAATGCTGAAAAGGGCGCAGGCCGTTGCGGAATCGCCGTCCGTCTCAAAGGAGTCAAAAACCAGGATGAAAGGCCTTGCCGATATCGTCAACTCCAGGGACTCACTCATGCATCTCGGCGCGATCCTCGATTCTTCTGAGGCAATTGACGAAAATCTCCTCTCTGAATTTACGTCCTTTCTCGACAAGGTCGCGATAGCTCCGCTCATATCGCTCCTCGGCGACCTCGAGAGCATTCATGGAAGAAAGCGGATCATTGCCATCCTCATCAGCCTCGGGAAGAAAGACCTCCAGGCGCTCGCGAAGGGCCTTCAAGACTCGCGGTGGTATGTCGTGAGAAACATCATCTATGTCCTTCACCGCATAGGGGACAAGAAGGCCGTCGAGTATCTCCTCAGCACCGCCCGTCATGCCGATGTACGGGTCAGGAAAGAATCCATTAAGGCCCTGGGCGAACTCAAGAGCCCTCTTGCTTTGCAGACGTTGAGAGACTGTCTCGATGATAAAGACGACTCGATAAGGAAGATGTCCGCGAAGGCGCTCGGGAGTATCGGTTCTGAGACTGCGAAGAGGATACTCATCGAAAAGGTTTCAGGGAAAGATTTTAAGGCACGGGATTTTGAAGAGAAGAAAGAATTCTTTGAAGCCCTGACCCGCTGGAAGGACGCCGAAGTGACGGATTTCATGATGAAGCTTCTCAAGAAGCGGTCGCTCTTTAAGAGGGCCCGTTCCGATGAGGACAGGGCAGCCGCAGCACACTACTTCGGCCTGATAGGCAGCAGGGACGCGCTGCCGGCATTGTCGGCTCTAAAGGATTCAAAGAACGAACTTGTGAGGGAATACGTGAACTCCGCCCTGAAAAGGATAGATTATGGCAAATAAGGAGACATCGGGGTCGGTAGCAAATCCGAAGGACATCATCAATCAGCTTGCCGTCATCATCAGGTCCTCCCAGATTCATGACGCCGGCAATGTGGCCATTCTGACCGCTATCGACCGCTTATGTTCGATCGTGAACCCCATCCTCAATTCCGGTGATACCCTCACCCTTGAGCTCGGCGGCGAGTTCTTTTACCTGAATGACACGAGGGTGAGGTACTCTATGGAATACCTCTTGAATTTCGATTTTCTGATCAGAGAGTTCAGGAAACGCGGACTGGGAAGTATCATCATAAACAGCCCGTTAACCCCCGGTGACATTCAGCGCTTCTTGAAGGCGTTCTTCGACGCATCCTTCTCGACGGAATCGTTTAAGACCCTCTCGGAGGGCATCGCCGATATCCATTCCCTCTCCGTAGGACCGCTGAAGAAGATCAGGGATGAAGGCGAGTACGACATCAGACGGTTCGTGAAAAAGACCTATTTCAATGCGGTCTCCTATACAAAAGGGGTCATCACGAAAATACAGTCAGGAGAAAAAATCAGCATCAAGAAGGCGAAGCGGGTCGTGGAATCGATGGTTGACATGATCCTTGAAGAAGAAGAGATGCTCGTGGGCATGACCGCGATAAAGGATTATGATGAATACACCTATCACCATTCAGTAAATGTGAGCATCCTCTCCGTCGCCCTGGGCCAGAGGCTCGGGCTGAACAGGAAGGCTCTCACCGAAGTCGGACTCGTCGCCCTGTTTCATGACATCGGAAAGATCGAGGTTCCCGCTGAGATACTGAACAAGCCGACGAACTTTACCGATGACGAGTGGAGAATCATGAAACGGCATCCCTTCTGGGGTGTGAGGGCGATCCTGAAACTGAAAGGTCTCGACGCGACATCCGTCAGAACCGCCATCGTAGCCTTTGAACACCACCTCAACTACGATCTGTCGGGCTACCCGAGACTCAGCAGCCCGATAGAGCTGGACTTTTATTCCAAGATAGTGAGTCTCGCAGACCAGTATGACGGCATGACATCGTCTCGGGTCTATTCCAGGATACCGATGGCGCCCGACAAGGCCCTGAGCATCATGATGGAGCGTGCGGGGAGCCAGCTCGATCCGGTCATCTTCAAATTCTTCATAAACATGATCGGGGTATTTCCGATCGGCACCCTCGTGCTTCTCGACTCAAAGGAACTCGGGCTCGTATTTGGCTGTAACTCGATGTTTCCGGACAGACCGAGAGTACTCATCATTATGGATAGCAAAGGCACCAAAGTCGAAGGCCACGTTGTCGATCTGACCGAGAAGGACGCAAGCGGAAATCACCCACGCAGCATTATCAAGACCCTTGACCCGAACAAGTACCGCATAAACCTCGCGGAATACCTCCTGTAGAAAAAACCGGGGACGAAGAAGCGCTCACCGGCGGAGTTCTCTCAACGGACCGCTCTCTTGAGCGGCAGACGTCTCACTTCTGTTCCGGAACAGCAAAGGCAGCGCACCGGTAGAGATCTTTGCCTCGAGCGTCCCCAAGGAGTTTCGCCCGGTATCTGCATCCCCCCCTGCATAACTCCCTCACCGCACAATCGCATTTCAGTTCTCGGAGGGCAAGGGGGCTGATCCTGCTCCAGCAAGTTTCAAGACCCTCGGCAATATCGCCTACGGAAGATTCCGAATGGAAAGCACACCGTGCGACCTTACCGTCGGCCATCACGGATGCCAGATGCAGCCCGCACGCAAAACCCTCTCCTCCGCCGTGAAGCCCCTCTCCGAAACCATATCTCAGATACCTTCCCGCGACCTCCGGGCTCACCTGCAATGAGGGATGGTGCACGAGGTTCCCCGCCCCGCACGGGACATCGACCGTCCACTCCCTCACTCCCTTTTCCCTGAATAGCCGCTCCATCTCTTCAAAATCATTGAGGTTCGCTGAATGCACCATCGTCGAAACAGAGACGTCTATGCCGGAATCGCGAACCTCATCAAGGGCGTTCATCGTCTTTCTGTAGGCACCCTTTCCCCTCAGCGCATCATGTCCAATCTCGAGTCCGTCCACGCTCATCTGTATTTCGTCCACGTGGAGAGATCTCAGGGTTCTCCTGCCGAGCAGCGTTCCGTTTGTAAGAAGTATCTTGCGGAACGCGTAATCCGGAAGAGCGTCGTTCATCTGCCGAAAATCCCTGTGAAGGAGCGGTTCACCTCCGGTGATCAAGAGCCTCAACCCCTGCGCTTCCTCGAATTCGCGCAGTACCCTCATGATCTTGTTCAACGGCAGTTCCCGGTTCTCCGGAGGCCCGATGTAGCAATGTCCGCACCGGAGATTGCATCTTCTCGTTATCTGGAGTTCGAGGTACCGGAGAGAGGGTCGGGGGGATTTCCTGAGAGTAGGTCGTTTCATGCGCGTCCCGACAGTCGTGAGGATTCCCTCATTCAAGGCATAGTCGAGAAAGGCACGATCGCTTTCGTCAACCTCGCAACCCCCTGCGGAGGCAGCTCTCTCGAGAACGGCAAAGGCGGGTTCGTCGAGCTCGTAGAGCTCATCCTTTGGGATGTGATAAACCGCTGGGACTTCGAGCCATTTCAGGCTGCATCTCGGAGAGAGAAAATAATTCATTTTTTATTATACCGAAAAAGAGGAGAGCCGTTATTAATGACGTGCAGAGGGGAGAGCGCTTGTTCTTTTTATGGTAAAATCCCTCATGGATTTCTTCGACGTCGTCTTTCCCGTTAATATGGGCCCCCTCACTTACCATTGGCTGGCGTCCCGCGGAAGAATTTGCCCCGGCATGATCGTGACTGCAGAGGTGAAAAAGAGCGCCCAGTACGGAGTTGTTCTCGGCAGGGCGTCCGGGCATCCGGGAGGACCGAGCAAGGAACTTCTCGATGTCGTTTTCGATAGGCCTGTGATGAGCGAAGCCCTGATCGGCCTTCTCCGGTGGATGGCAGATTACTATCTCGTGCCTGAAGGGATCGTCCTCAAGAGCATGGTCCCCTTGGAGTATTTCAAAATAGGGAAGACGAAAAGACAGACAAGAGCGAGGCCGGTTGACACAATGCCACCGCCAGGGCTTGCGCTCCCTTCGATCTCGCCGGACGTAGTAGCTCAGCTCCGGACATCTCTCTCCAGGGGCTCCTATATGACTTACCTTCTCAATGCCCCGACACTTTCCCATGAGATAGCTTACAGCCTTGAGGTTGCGGGGGGAATCGGGAACGTCATAATCCTTGTGCCGGAGATAACGGATATCGGAAGACTGTCGCCTTTTCTGAGAGAACTCGTTGGTGACAGGTTGACCATCCTCCACGGAAGGTTGTCTCGTGAAGAGAGGAGGCGGGCGATGGAGCGCATTTTCTCGGGAGCTTCGGATATCGTCCTCGGGACGCGGCTCGCCGTTTTCGCCCCTCTCCGGTCGGTCTCCCTTCTCTGCGTTCTCCAGGAACACGACCGTTCCTACAAGAGCCCGGAAGGAGTTCGCTATCATGCCCGGGACGTGGCGGTCATGCGCGGGTATCTCGAAAAAGCTACGGTCATGCTCTCCTCTCCTACTCCGTCGATGGAATCATTCTTTAACACCGTGAAGAAGAAATATATCCTCCTGACGCCTCCCGAACGGGTCGAGAGGCCGCGGATAGAAGTCATAAACCTGAAGACCGCAAAAAAGGTAACCCCCTATCTTTCTCGAAGGGCGGTGCAAGCAGCGAAGGTCTGCGTCGAAGGACAGGGAAGAGTCCTCTTTTTTCTCAACCGAAGGGGGTACTCCCTCATACAGTGTGCAGAGTGCAGCGATATCCGGTCCTGCCCCGAGTGCGGGATTCCCCTTATCTACCACAAAAGCAAGGGACTTCTTGAATGCCATTACTGCACCCTCACGGAACGCCCGTCAAATACCTGTCGAAGGTGCAGCGGCACGCGCCTCGAGACGATCGGAGCCGGAACCCAGCGTATAACTGCGGAAATAACAAAACACCTCCACGTCGAGCCATTGAGGATCGACACGGACTCGATTCGCGACGAGCCGCGACTGAGGCGTCTCGCGGACGTGGCAGCGGGAGAAAAGATCGTCGTCGGCACAAAGGCTCTAACGGGACGGCTCGGTGGGGGAGATGCGTATAAGCTCTGCGTTTTCCTGAATCCCGATATCGGTCTCCATCTGCCTGATTTCAGATCGGCAGAGATCCTCTTTCAGGAAATCGTCGGAATATCCGAATGCGTACTGTCTGACGGCCTCATCATTATTCAGACGAAGATGCCGGGCAATGACGTCTTCAGGTACCTCAAGAGCTACTCGTTCACCGACTTCTTGAAAGAGGAACTTTCACGACGTAAGTCGCTCTCGTACCCTCCGCTTTCCCGAATCATCGTGATAACCGTCACATCGAAGGACGATGCGAGGAATGCGCTCGAAAAGGCCCTTCCCCCTGAAGACGACAAGATCGAAGTCATCGGTCCCCTCGATCTCTCAGGGAAGACCGCCCGCGCCTATAAAATGATCCTGAAATCGCAGGCAAGAGAAAGGCTTCGTCACTATGCCAAGGAGTTCCTCATGAACCTGAAGCGGGAAAAGGGGATGCGGGTCATCGCTGACGTCGACCCTATATCACTCTAGGGTGTTTCCCGGTTCTCAATATAATTCTCGCACGCTCGATGTCTTTCATGATGCTTGCCTTCAAGGTGGGGATATCGGGGAAGGTCTTCTCATCCCTTATGCGGTCGATAAAGTGGACCCTGAGAACCCTCCCGAGGATACGCTCCGAGAAATCGAAGATATGGATTTCGTAGCTCATCTCCGCATTGCCGAAGGTAGGGTTCTTCCCGATGTTCGCCACTCCGTCGAGAAGGGCCCCTTCATATCCCACCTTGACCGCATAAACCCCTTCTCTCGGGACAAGGTCGTTTCCCGTAGCAATATTCGCCGTCGGCACATTGAGGAGACGCCCTCCCCTGCCGGCACCCGGTATGACCTTCCCTTCAATCATGTAGGGCCGTCCGAGAAACCATGATGCCTCGCATACCCTTCCCCTGCCGAGAAGACTCCTCACCCTGCTGCTGCTCACGACGTCACCGCACAGCCGCGCACTCCTCACTACCTTAACGGAGAAACCGTATTTTTTCCCTCTCCGCCTCAGGATCTCCGGCGTTCCTCGTTTCCCCTTACCGAATGAATAATTGTGGCCGACGACAACCTCCCGGGCCCCGATCTTTTCCGTAATCACCTCCCGGAGGAAATCATCGGGCTCCGTATTTGCAAACTCTTTCGTGAAGGTTATGCAGAGGAGCACGTCGATGCCAAAATGTTCCATGAGCCGGGATTTCTCCTCGAAGGAGGAGAGCACCCGTAACCCCCGCTCGGGGAAGAGCACCCGCACGGGATGGGGCTCGAAGGTGATCGCCATGGCGGTCCCGTTCACGTCCCTCGCCCTCTCCACAACAGAGGAGAATATCTTCTGATGCCCCCTATGCACGCCGTCAAAGTTCCCTATGGTGAGGATGACATCCCTGTATTTCTCTTTCAGCCCCTCCAGCCCTCTGATAAGAATCATCGCTTACCCCGCTGCTGTACCGCCTTCAGATCATCGAGAAATATCCGG
>DASPUT010000106.1 GCA_035622735.1 Thermodesulfovibrionales bacterium
AGCGAAAAAACTATATCAGAACGCGGCGACTATTTCAATGAAATTTTTCTAAGATAAGCTTCTCAAAGAAAATTTTCGGTTTCGCCTTCTCCACATAAAAGATGATGCATGAAAGGAACGGTTACTTCATGGAGGTGCGGAATATGGAATAAAGATAGAGAAGGAGACTGTTTAGAGATAAGGGAGGGTCTTATCTTCTCATCGGAAGCTCTGTTCATCTGCCGGAAACACTCCCGCCTCGACTTCCTCCTTATAGGCCTTAACCGCGGTCAGGGCATCCTCCTTCAGATTCGCATATCGTTTCACGAATTTTGGAACGAACCGTTCGAACAGGCCGAGGGCGTCGTGTATCACGAGCACCTGGCCGTCGCAGTGCGGGCCCGCTCCGATGCCGATCGTCGGGATCGAAAGTTCTCCGGTTATCTTCGCCGCCAGATCGAGGGGAATGGCCTCGAGGATGACTGCGAAGGCTCCTGCATCTTCGACTGTGTGTGCTTCGCCGAGCAATCTCCGGGCGGATACTTCGCTCTTTCCCTGGACCTTGTACCCTCCCATCTGATGGATCGCCTGAGGGGTAAGCCCTATGTGAGCCATCACCGGTATACCGGCCTGGGTTATGGCCCTGATCGTTTCCTTCACCTCAACCCCTCCTTCGAGCTTTACCGCTGAGGCGCCCGCTTCTTTTAAAAACCTCCCTGCATTGCGAACTGCATCTGCAGCCGATGTCTGATAGGACAGGAAAGGCATGTCTCCTATGACCATGGCATTTCTCGCCGCCCTCGACACGATCCTTGTATGGTAAATCATCTCGTCCATCGTTACTGCCAGGGTATCGTCCAGGCCTTGAACGACCATCGCCAGAGAATCGCCGACGAGAATCGCATCGAGGCCCGCTTCATCGGCTATCAGCCCGAAGGGGTAGTCATAGGCGGTCATGATGGTAATCTTCCTGCGTTCCGCTTTCTTCTTGAAGAGATCATGTACCGTAACCTTGCCCATATTTCGCTCCTCTTTCCTTGATAAATCTTACCACAATTGTGACCGAAAATAATCCTTCGCTTGTAGAAGGCAGATGTGAGGAAAGGCTTGAATTTTTTGCATTATCTAAGTTAGTCTATCTGCCTGATGCGTTAACATTCAACCTTTGGAGGGTCTCTTTATGGCAAGGAAATATGTCTTCTTTTTTGGGGACGGAAAAGCGGATGGAAAGGCTGATATGAAGAATCTTCTCGGCGGCAAAGGGGCGAACCTCGCAGAGATGACGAACCTCGGCATCCCCGTCCCGCCCGGGTTTACCATAACGACGGAAGTCTGTACCCTCTACTATAAGAACAATCGCAAATATCCTAAGGAGCTGAAAGGCCAGGTGGATGCCGCGATGACAAAGGTTGAGAAGATCATGAAGAAGGGATTCGGAGACCCCGAAAATCCCCTCCTCGTTTCTGTTCGTTCCGGGGCGCGCAGTTCGATGCCCGGTATGATGGAGACTGTTTTGAACGTCGGTCTCACATCGAAGACGATTCCCGGACTCGTGAAAAAGACGAACAACGAGCGGTTCGTCTACGATGCCTATCGCCGCCTCATGATGATGTATTCCGACGTCGTTATGGAGAAGGCGGCGGGTATAGAGCCCGCTGAGGGGGAGGCGATCCGTCAGAAGCTGGAGCATGCCATGGAGAGGGTGAAGAGGGAAAAGGGTTACGGAAGCGATACCGACCTGACCGTGGATGACCTGAAGAGACTCTGCGAAGAATTTAAGACGATTATTAAGAATACACTCAGGAAGGAATTTCCCGATGAGCCCAGGGAACAGCTCTGGGGAGGCATCGGCGCTGTCTTCCAGTCGTGGCTGGGCAAAAGGGCGGTATCCTATCGGAGGATCGAGAAGATACCGGAGGAATGGGGTACCGCGGTCAATGTCCAGTCGATGGTCTTCGGGAATACCGGCGACAATTCCGCAACGGGGGTCGCCTTTACCCGGAACCCTGCGACGGGCGAAGACATGTTCTTCGGCGAGTGGCTTCCGAATGCCCAGGGTGAAGATGTTGTGGCCGGAATAAGGACGCCAAACCCGGTGAACAAGGCAGGGAAGACCGAGGACACACGGCATCTTCCCGCTCTTGAAGAGGCGATGCCGAAGGTATATCAACAGTTATTCACGATCGAGAAGAAACTCGAGAAGCATTACCGGGACATGCAGGATATCGAGTTTACGATTGAAGACGGGCGGCTCTGGATGCTCCAGACGCGGGTCGGCAAGCGCAACGGACAGGCCGCGATCCGCATGGCTGTCGAGATGGCGAAGACAAGGCTGATCGGTAAAGATACGGCGCTGCTCCGTGTCAAACCTGAACAGATCGATGAACTCCTCCATCCGAGCGTCGATCCTTCTGCTGAAAAGAGGGCCGTTGAGCTCGCGAAGGGCCTTCCCGCAGGCCCCGGCGGGGCCATAGGAAAGGTCGTCTTCACCGCCGACGACGCGGAAGAATGGGCGAAGAATGGAGAGAGGGTGATACTGGTGAGGAACGAGACATCTCCCGAAGACGTCCACGGCATGCATGCCGCTCAGGCGATCCTTACCGCAAAAGGGGGGATGACAAGCCATGCCGCCCTGGTTGCGAGGGGGTGGGGGAAGTGCTGCATCGTGGGTTGTTCCGCCCTCGATATAGATATTCAGAAGAGAGAGGTTCGGGTAAACGGCAGGACACTGAGAGAGGGTGACTGGATAACGCTGAACGGGACGAAAGGCCGCGTCTATGAAGGGAAGCTCGATCTCATGCCCGCGGACCCTGAGCACAATCTCTGGTATAAGGAACTCATGAAATGGGCTGACCTGTTCAGGAGACTCGGTGTCAGGACGAACGCCGATACACCGCAGGACGCGACCGTGGCGAGGAGCTTCGGTGCCGAGGGCATAGGACTCTGCAGGACGGAGCATATGTTCTTCGAGTCCGAGCGGATCCGGTCCGTACGGGAGATGATACTCTCCGATACCGTCGAGGGAAGGAAGAGGGCACTCGCAAAACTCCTCCCGGTGCAGAAGAGCGACTTTGTCGGGATATTCAGGGCGATGCACGGACTTCCCGTAACCGTGCGGCTCCTCGACCCGCCGCTCCACGAATTCCTTCCCCACACCGAAAAAGAGTTGCGGGAACTCTCTCAGGAAATGGGGGTCTCTTTTGAACAACTGAACGCCAAGAATCAATCACTCCACGAATTCAACCCGATGCTCGGACATCGCGGCTGTCGACTGGGTGTGACATTCCCCGAGATATACGAGATGCAGGTGCAGGCGATCATGGAGGCCGCCTGTGAGCTCAAGAAAGAGAAGGTCAAGGTTATCCCCGAGATCATGATCCCCCTTGTCGGTCACGTGAAGGAACTCGAAACATTGCGGCAACTCACGGTTTCGGTCGCGGACAGGGTTCAGAAGGAATACACGGTTAAGGTTCCCTATACCGTCGGGACGATGATAGAGCTGCCCCGCGCCTGCGTGACCTCCGATGAGATAGCGGCCTATGCGGATTTTTATTCCTTCGGGACGAACGACCTCACCCAGACTGTTTACGGGCTCTCGAGGGACGATGCTGGGAGGTTCCTGCCCTTCTATGTCGAAAACGGGATACTGAAGGATGACCCGTTCATCACGATCGACCGGATCGGGGTCGGTGCCTTCATGAAGACTGCGGTCGAGAAAGGCAGGAAAGTCAGGAAGGGTATGAAAATGGGGATATGCGGTGAACACGGCGGGGAACCGAAGTCCGTTGAGTTCTGTCATGAGATAGGGCTTGATTATGTGAGCTGTTCTCCCTTCAGGGTCCCCATCGCGCGGTTTGCGGCTGCTCAGGCCATGTTAAAGGAGAAGGCGAAGAAGTAATACATACAGAGGGAAGCGCATTCCCTTTTCCATGCAGCGACTGATTTAGCCATACGGATATGGTATCATAGAAAACCAAAGAAGAGACTTGAGAAAGGCGGTGATTAGATGTCACTCGAAAAGGAAAAGAAACAGGTTCTTATCAACGAATATAAAATTCATGAAAATGACACCGGGTCGCCTGAGGTCCAGATAGCGATCCTGAGCGAAAGGATCAGCTATCTTACGGAACATTTCAAGACACACAAGAACGACCACCACTCGCGCCGCGGCCTTTTAAAGCTCGTCAGCCAGCGGAGGAGGCTCCTCGACTACCTTAAAGGGAGCAGCAAGGAGCGCTACAGTAAGGTTGTTGAACGTCTAGGTCTAAGGAAATAGGAGAACGATATCGATGACGAAAGTTGAGGTCGAGATCAGAGGGAAGAAACTTTCCCTCGAGACAGGTGAGATAGCGAAACAGTCTGACGGTGCGGTCGTTGTGCGATGCGGTGATACGGTGCTGCTCGCCACCGCTGTTGCGAATAAACAGGTTAAGGAAGGTCTCGATTTCTTTCCCTTGACCATGGACTATCAGGAAAAGACGTTTGCGGCAGGCAAGATACCTGGCGGATATTTCAAGAGGGAAGGCAGGCCCACGGAGAAGGAGGTACTCACGTCCCGCCTCATAGACCGTCCCATAAGACCGCTCTTCCCTGACGGGTTCCGTTCGGAGACGCAGGGAATTGTCTCCGTGCTTTCCTATGGTGAGGAGAACGTCTCCGACATCCTCGGGATAACGGGCATGTCGGCGGCTTTGACGATTTCCGATGTCCCCTTTCACGGACCCGTTGCCGCAGTCAGGGTCGGTTTGATAAACGATGATCTTATTATCAACCCCGATCTGTCGGAGTCAGACGGATTGAGACTGAATATCGTGGTCGCCGGCACGGACAGCGCCGTCCTCATGGTGGAAGGCGGTGCCTTAGAGGTGTCGGAGAAGATACTCCTCGATGCCATTGAATACGGCCATGCTGAGATCAAGCGGATCGTGGCGATTCAGAACGAACTGAGAACGCTCGTCGGAAAGCCGAAGAGACCTCTCGTGCAGAAGGCGGTCGATGAGGAGCTGCAGGCCGGCGTAAAGGCATATGTCCTCGATCGCATCAAGGAGCTCATATCCATCCCGGGAAAACTGAGGAGACAGGAAGCCCTCGATATGTTGCTTGAGGACGCCCTGAAGCATTTCGATGCCCAAGAGAAAGGCATCGCGAAAGAGATTGCGAACATATTCTTCGACGTCGAAAAGGAACTCGTGAGAAGGATGGTCCTCGATGAAGGAATACGTGCCGACGGGAGGAGGCCTGATGAGATACGGCAGATAACCTCGAGGGTCGGTTTCCTGCCGAGGACGCACGGTTCGGCCCTTTTTGTCAGGGGCGAAACCCAGGCGCTCGTTGCCGTTACCCTCGGGACCGCAGATGACGAGCAGAAGATAGAGACCCTCGAAGGCGAAACCTATAAGACCTTCATGCTCCATTACAACTTCCCTCCCTTCAGTGTCGGTGAGGTGAAGCCATTGCGTTCACCGGGCAGAAGGGAGATTGGCCACGGGGCTCTTGCCGAAAGGGCGATGAAGGCCGTGATTCCGCCAAAGGAGGTATTCCCCTACACCATAAGAATCGTATCGGACATCCTCGAGTCGAACGGATCTTCTTCGATGGCGACGGTCTGCGGCTCGACCCTTGCGCTCATGGATGGAGGAGTGCCGATCAAGGCGCCGGTAGCGGGGATAGCGATGGGAATGATCCAGGAGGGAGACAAGACCGT
>DASPUT010000107.1 GCA_035622735.1 Thermodesulfovibrionales bacterium
CCTCGGGCCGTCAACATCGACCACGGTATTCCCAGCCTTTCCCGCCAGCAGGAGGAGCACGGCTGCCGCGCCGGCCCGATACCCGAAGGTGACGTCGTAGGCGGAAGAGTCCCCGGAACGGACGAGGTGACCCGGGGTCACCTCCCTCACTTCAGGGATCTCGAAAACGCCGGGAGCGAACATCCCCGTCTTCTTCATGAAATCTTTAACGTCCGGATCATTCTTCAGCCTCTTTTCGAGCTGCTGCTTGATGTATCTTCCGGCACCTGCGAGCTTCTTGTGTCCGAATGCATCGACACCGGCAGATTCGTCATAGAGCATCTCGCCGCTCGCATCCTTGAGGCCTTCGGCAACAACGATGACGTATGTCCCTGCCCTGACATCGCTCCTGAGAACCCTGGCAAAGTACGTGGCTTTCATATGATCGTAGACAATGTCGAGATCCGCCGGTATCTCGGGTATGAGAATACAGTCGGCCTCGGCACCGATCCCCCCGCGCAGGGCGGTATGCCCAACGTACCTGCCGAAAACCTCGAAGACGAGGACACGATTATGACTCATTCCGGTCGTCTTCAGGTCTCTCGTGAAGTCGGCTATCCTATTGATCGCGGAATCGCCTCCGACACTGTACGGTTGAAGGTCAAGGTCCATGGTCTTAGGGACATGGATACAGGGGATGCCCCGCGAGGAAAGATCAACGACCACACTTCCCGTATCGTCGCCTCCGCTGATGATAAGGGCATCTATGCCGAACTTCTCGAGCCCTTTCTTAATCCGTTCATATTTGTCCGGGTCGGATATCTTTCCTATCTTTACTCGCGAATTTCCTGCCTCAGAACCCGCGAGAGACGCATTGATACGACTCACCCTCTCTTCATTGAGCAGGACAACGTCACTGAACTCGACGAGGTTATACAAGCCTGCGTAACCGTTTGGGACAACGACCGACTCGATCCCCAGGGCTGCTGCCTCCTTCGCAACTCCCTTAATGACCGCGTTCAGCCCTCCGCAGTCACCACCGCTCGTGATGACGCCGATCTTTTTAATAGTAGCCATGGAAACCTCCTTTTCGAGATAAACATTAACGGATATCTAAGACAACGGACCTTGAACCGAAACCTCCGTCGTACCACGAGCCGGCGGTATCGAGTCTCGCATCCCTTTTAACTCCTCTTTCTATGGTATTCCTGCAAAGATTTTATCGTGATCTTCCCCCTGATCAGCTGCTCAATCGCATTCACAACGGCATTGGCTCCGGACAGGGTGGTTGTGAACGGCACGCGATACTGGAGGGCGCTCTCTCGTATCGAAAAAGAATCCTTCTGTGCCTGGGCACCGGTCACGGTGTTTATCACGAAGCTTATCTCCTTATTCTTGATGAGATCGACGATGTGCGGCCTCCCCTCGGTCACCTTGTTGATGACTTTTACGGCGATCCCCTTGTCCCCGAGATGCCCTGCGGTCCCGCGTGTCGCTATGACATCAAAACCCATCTCCTGGAATTTGCGGACGATGTGACAGATGCCGGGCTTGTCCTGGTCCTTTACGCTGAGAAAGATCGTGCCCGAGAGAGGGAGCTTGTTGTTCGAAGATTCCTCGGCCTTTGCGTAGGCGAGTCCGAAATTCTCGTCTATACCCATCACCTCGCCGGTCGATTTCATCTCGGGGCCGAGGATTGTGTCAACGCCGTGAAACCGGTCAAAGGGGAAGACCGACTCTTTGACCGCGATATGTGCTATCTCCCTCTCGCGGGTGAGGTCCAGTTCCCTCAGGGTCTTCCCCCCGACGATCTTCGCGGCAACCTTCGCGAGGGGGATTCCCGTCGCCTTCGAGACAAAGGGTACGGTCCTCGACCCTCTCGGATTCACTTCAAGGATATAGATCTCGCCGTCCTTCACGGCGAATTGTATATTCATGAGCCCTATCACATTGAGTTCTTTCGCGAGGGCCCTTGTCTGTTTCTTTATCTCGCCTACAATCGGGCTGCTGAGGGAATAGGGGGGGAGGGAGCATGCCGAATCCCCGGAATGAATCCCCGCCTCTTCGATATGTTCCATGACACCGCCGATGACAACGTCGACGCCGTCGGACAGGGCGTCGACATCTACCTCGATGGCATCTTCGAGATACTTGTCGACAAGAATCGGATGTTCCGGGGAAGCCTTCACCGCCCTCCTCATGTAATCATTGAGGGACTGTTCATCGTAGACGATCTCCATCGCCCTCCCGCCGAGGACATAGGATGGCCTCACCATGACAGGATATCCTATCTTCCCCGCGACGACGAAGGCCTCTTCCGGCGAGACGACGGTGTCGCTGTCGGGCTGCCTGAGATTGAGTTTCTGGAGAAGCTCCCGAAATCTCTTTCTGTCTTCAGCCCTGTCGATAGAATCGGGAGAGGTCCCGAGTATCTTCACGCCTTCCCGCTCGAGGGGAACCGCGAGTTTGAGGGGCGTCTGTCCTCCGAACTGTACGATCACTCCCTCAGGCTGTTCCGTCTCGATAATACTCAGGACGTCCTCGATCGTCAGGGGTTCGAAATAGAGCCTGTCCGAGGTATCGTAGTCGGTGCTCACCGTCTCCGGGTTGCAGTTGACCATAATAGTCTCGTATCCGAGTTCCTTGAGCGCGGAGACCGCATGGACACAGCAGTAGTCGAACTCGATACCCTGGCCGATTCTGTTCGGGCCCGAGCCCAGGATGATCACCTTCTTTCTCTTCGTCGGATTCGCTTCATTTTCAACAAAAGGAAGGGGCTCTGAGAAGTGCGCACAGAGACCGGAATCTGGGAAACTTTTTCTCTCCACTTCTCTCGGAAGGGAGTAGGGCATCTCAAAAGTCGAATAGAGATATGGGGTATGAGCTTCGAACTCCGCCGCGCAGGTGTCTACCATTTTGTAGACCGGTCTGATGCCGGCCTCCTTCCTCATCTCCCTGATGTCGCGCTCCGACCGGCCCGAGATCTGCGCTATACGCCTATCCGAGAAGCCCTGCGCCTTCGCCTCTCTCAGCATCCCGGAGACCTCCTTGTCCTGCCACGATAGTTCCGAAAGCTGGCCGCAGCCGCCCTTCAACTTGTCTTCGGTCTCGAGTATCTGACGTATGTTATTGAGAAACCAGGGGTCTATCTTCGTAAGATCATAGAGCTCTTCCACGGACATGCCGTTCCTCAGCGCCTGAGTCACGTACCATATCCTCTCTGCATGGGGAATCTTCAGCCTTGATTTCAGTTCATCGGGTGTTGCCTGGACCTCTTCGAATCCGTGGCTTCCGATCTCGAGACTCCTCAGCGCCTTCTGGAGAGACTCCTTGAATGTCCTTCCGATAGACATCGCCTCTCCCACTGACTTCATCTGCGTCGTGAGCGTCGGGTCAGCCTCCGGGAATTTTTCGAAGGTGAAGCGGGGAACCTTTGTTACCACATAATCGATCGTCGGCTCGAAAGAGGCCGGTGTCTCCCTTGTTATGTCGTTCGGTATCTCGTCGAGGGTGAGGCCGACCGCCAGTTTTGCGGCGATCTTCGCGATCGGGAACCCCGTCGCCTTACTCGCAAGTGCCGAACTCCTCGAAACCCTGGGGTTCATCTCGATGACGACCATCCTCCCGTTCACCGGATTGAGCGCGAACTGGATGTTCGAACCTCCCGTATCGACCCCGATTTCGCGGATGATCGCTATCGAGGCATCCCGCATCCTCTGGTATTCCTTGTCCGTAAGTGTCTGGGCAGGGGCAACCGTGATAGAGTCTCCCGTATGGACGCCCATGGGATCGAAATTTTCTATCGAGCAGATGATGACGACATTGTCCCTTGTATCGCGCATCACTTCAAGTTCGAATTCCTTCCAGCCGAGGACGGACTCCTCAATGAGGATCTGGTGCACGGGGCTGAGCTTCAATCCCTTTTCGAGCATGTCCGTATACTCTTCCCTGTTATAGGCGATGCCTCCGCCCGTGCCTCCGAGGGTGAAGGACGGCCTTAGGATAGCCGGGAACCCGATGACCTCAACGGCATCGAGCCCCTCCTTCATAGTCCCGACATAGGCGCTCCGGGGAACCTCGAGTCCTATCTTCCCCATCGCCTCCTTGAAGAGCTCCCTGTCCTCGGCCTTCTTTATCGCATGGAGTTTAGCGCCGATGAGTTCGACGCCGTATTTGTCAAGGATTCCCTTTTCAGCGAGCTCAACGGCGAGGTTGAGGGCGGTCTGGCCTCCCATGGTCGGGAGCAGGGCATCCGGTCTCTCCCGTTCGATGATGAGCTCAAGAATCTCCGCGGTGAGAGGCTCGACATACACCGTGTCGGCGGTCTCCGGATCCGTCATGATCGTAGCGGGATTCGAGTTCACGAGCACCACCCGATATCCTTCTTCCCGCAACGCCTTGCAGGCCTGTGTTCCCGAATAATCGAACTCGCAGGCCTGACCGATAACGATAGGTCCGGAGCCTATCAGCAGTATTTTTTCGATATCATCCCTCTTCGGCACATTCACCTCATCTTCGGATTTCGTCCCCGGTATCGTTGAGAATTTCCCTGTATCCTTCTAACCGCTCTTCCCAGTCCCTCAATCCTCTGTAACCGGCATACCAGTCTCTATAGTCTCTGTTTGCGTCGCCGCTCATCTCGCCCGCCGTGAATCTCTCTAAGAACTCCCGGGTGGAGAGCCGGTACTTCCTCTCCATCTCCGCGAGGCCTCCCCGCAATTTCCTTATCTTCTCCTCACAGACTGCTATCTCCCTCTTCGTCGAGATGAAGACCTCATCGTATGTCATGCCCATGGAGACCTCATGATTGAACGGCAGAACCTATTCCCTCTCTTCTCCCCTCGCGCAAAAAAAGTCTTACTTGGGAGATGAGTGTTTCGGCAACTTTCCTCTCCCCCGTGCTGAAGACCGGAAGGGTCCTTCCCGAAAAATCGAGCATTACCGTATAAACATCCTCAGCCCTTCCGAATCCCGGTATCACCATGCCGTGCTGAAGAGCGACCTTCGCGACGACCTCTATGCCATCGAGATTGCCCAGCTGCACCGCTTCGTGGTCCAGACGAATTTCCGAGAGTTCCGAGATGGAGAGTATCTCCTTCCGCCTCCCCATCTTTTTTCCTATCGTGGTCTCTATCGTTCCCTCCGCCATCCTGAAGACAGTCTCGAAGGACTGCTCACGGAACACATATCGCCTGAAAACCAAAAAAGAGATCGTAAAGAGAACCAGCGCCAGAATACGATGAGCAGCGGTTATGGCTCCCCGTCCGGCAGCGAAAAATCCGAGGACCGTGACGAGGGCACCGGAGGCGAGGCTCGATGCCAGTTCACGGTTGAATATGCCGCTGTGCAAAACGCTCCTTCGCTCCGCCCGAGGCGTGGCGGTCTTCAAGACAAGGACATCCTCGTGTATCTCGAGATGATAGTTGCTCTTGCTCATCCTCCACGGTCTTCCCGGCCCTTCGGCTCTTGACTGTCTAAACGTTTCGAGGACTATCCGGCCAGTAATCGAAGGTCTTTTCTAATTTCTGAAATAGACGATCCTGTTCCCGCCGAGATGCAGCGGGATTTCTGATTCATCCTTCCAGAGCCCTTTATGGAAATATGCGTCATCTCCATAGGCAGAAAGGATACTGCCGAAGAACGCGTAGCACTCACCGGTATCGAGAGTCGTCCAGAGTCTGCACTCAATATACCCGACGCAGCCATCAACGACCGGCGGCGTCACTTTCTTGGCCTCCCGGTGCCTGAGACCGGCCTTCCTAAACTTGTCCGTATCCCTTCCCGATACCTTGCCGCACATCCACAACGCCTTCACGAGTTCTCTGGTGGGGATATTGATCACGAACTCTTTTGTCTGCATGATGAGTTCTGCCGTGTAACTCTCTTTCGAAACGCAGACGACCGCCAGGGGAGGCTCCTCGCTCACGGGCGTCGCCCACGCACAGGTCATGACATTCGGTTTTCCCGTTCCGCTCGCACTCGTGAGAAAGAATGTCACCTTTGGGTGAAGCAAGCGATAGATGTCCGATGTAATCTCTTTTAACACCCTCTTCCCCCTATCATCTCCCTGAACCTCTTGAAGAGATGAACAGAGTCATTCGGCCCGGGTCCTGCTTCGGGATGGTGTTGTACCGAGAAGATCGGCAGCTCCCGGTGCTTCATGCCCTCCTCGGTCCCGTCATAGAGGTTCTTGTGGGTCAGTTCCGCCTGCCCTTTGAGACTCGTTATATCCACGCAGTAGTTATGATTCTGGGACGTTATCTCGACCCGCCCTGTCGCGAGATCCTTGACAGGATGGTTTCCGCCGTGGTGTCCGAATTTGAGCTTGTATGTCCTGCCGCCAAGGGCGAGGCCGAGTATCTGGTGGCCGAGACAGATGCCGAATATCGGCTTCTTCCCCATGAGTTTCCTTGTATTCTCGATCGCATAGGTCACAGTCTCCGGATCTCCCGGACCGTTGCTCAAGATAATCCCGTCCGGTTCCATCCCGAGCACCGCCTCCGCAGGCGTTTGAGCCGGCACGACGGTCACCTGAAAGCCGGCCTCCACGAGATTCCTCAGGATATTGAACTTCACACCGAAATCGTAGACCGCCACCCGCAGGACCGGGGCGCCACGCTCGACCACGCACCACTTCCAGCAGCCTTCCGTCCAGGAGTACCGCTCCTTCGTCGTCACCTCTTTCACGAGGTCGAAGGCCGAGATTCCGGGATGACTCCTCACCTTCGCCAAGAGGCTCGCGGGGTTGAGGTCGGTCGTCGAGAGTATGCCCGCCTGTGCCCCATGATTCCTCAGATGCCGCGTCAGCGCCCTCGTGTCAAGACCCTGAATCCCGATGATCCCGTGATCTCGCAGATACTTTCCGATAGGGAGAGCGGATCTCCAGTTACTCGGGAAATCGACAGCCTCCTTGACGACAAAACCCTCCACCTTCGGTCCGCCTGAGGATTCAACATCTTCAAGGTTGATTCCGTAATTCCCTATTTCTGAATATGTCATCGTCACGATCTGCCCCTTGTAGGAAGGGTCGGTCAGTATCTCCTGATAACCCGTCATAGAGGTATTGAAGACGACCTCTCCGATCGACTCTCCCTCCGCACCGAAGCTCCTTCCCTCGAATGCCGTCCCGTCAGAAAGGACAAGGAGCGCCTCACTCATAGAACCGCCAAGCAGCTGATATGAAGAAAGATTCAGAGGATTTCATGTATCTTCCCCTTGCAGACCGTTATGACCGGCCTTCCTTTTAAGACCAGGCCGCTGAAAGGCGTATTCTTACCCTGAGAAGCAAACTTCCCCGGTTCGACGACAAATTCCCTCTTGAGATCCGCGATGACTATATCCGCGTCGGAGCCGACCGCCAACGTGCCCTTGTTGATACCAAGAATCCGCGCCGGATTTAATGCCATCTTTGCCACGAGGTGCTTCATGGTGAGGATGTCCTCTTCCACGAGCCTCAGACTCAACGAAAAAGCCGTCTCAAGACCTGAAATCCCTGAAGGTGCCTTGTCGAATTCCTGGAGCTTTTCGTCCCTGTGGTGCGGCGCGTGGTCCGTAGCTATGATATCTATGGTACCGTCATGCAACCCGTTCTTTATCGCATCAATATCTGCCTCTGTCCGCAGGGGTGGGTTCACTTTTGCGTCTGTGCGGTATCCCTCGACAGCGCTTTCGGTGAGACTGAAGTAGTGAGGACACGTCTCGGCTGTCACCTTCACGCCCCTTGCCTTTGCAGCCCTGATGAGTTCGACGGAACCCTTCGAGGAAACATGTGCGATATGGAGCCTGCCCCCGGTAAGTCCTGCAAGGATGAGGTCCCGCGCGATCATCACCTCTTCAGCGGCAGCCGGTATGCCCTTCAGTCCGAGCATCGACGATAGGGCGCCCTCGTTCATCACCCCGCCGTCTGACAGGGTCAGATCCTCGCTGTGATTGATGACCGGCACGTCAAAGACCTTCGTGTATTCGAGCGCCCTCCTCATGATGAGGCTGTTCATGACTGGACGACCGTCATCGGAGAAGGCCACACACCCGGCATCTCTCATCATTCCGATCTCTGCAAGCTCTTCGCCCTTCTGCCCTTTCGTTATCGCACCGATAGGATAGACATAACAGACCCCTTCCGCATGGGTCTTGCGGAGGATGAACTCGGTAACCGTCTCGTTATCGTTGACCGGATTCGTATTGGGCATGCAGCATACCGAGGTGAATCCGCCCATCACGGCAGCCATGGTTCCGGTCCTTATCGTCTCCTTATATTCAAACCCCGGCTCCCGCAAATGGGTATGCATGTCGACAAGGCCTGGCGAAACAACCATCCCCTCCGCATCGATGATCCGAACGCCCTCAGGCGACGAAGGGGCGTCCGCCGCCTTTGTCTTCGCCTGCTTCCTCTCCCCGGAAGTTCGCCCTCTCATCTCGATCCTGAGGATCTTTCCGCTCTCGATGACGAGATCGCCGATGCCGTCGACCTCCCCTGCAGGATCGACGATGTGGCCGTTCTGTATGATTATCTTCATCTCAGCCAGTTCATCCTTTCGCCCCGGCAAGAAGGTACATAGCCGCCATTCTCACCGCTATGCCGTTCGTAACCTGATCGAGGATCACAGACTGCCGTGAGTCCGCGACATCGGATGTGATCTCGACTCCCCGGTTCAGGGGACCGGGATGCATCACGAGAGCATCCTTCCTCGCCCGATTCAGCCTTCGCCTGTCGAGTCCCCAGTATCGTGAGTATTCCTGCGTTGACGGGAAAAAGCCCTTCCCCTGTCGTTCCATCTGGATTCTCAGCATCATCACGACATCGACATCCTTTAGGCCCTCGTCGATGTCATAAAAGATCCGTATGCCGCCGGGGACGACCGTCGGCAGAAGCGATGGCGGCCCGATGAACCGTAGCTTCGCACCGAGTCTTGAAAGGGAATAGACATTCGATTTGGCGACGCGGCTGTGGAGGATGTCGCCGACGATCGCAACCTCAAGGCCGTCGAACCCGCCCTTCTTTTCCCGAATCGTAAAGGCGTCAAGGAGAGCCTGAGTCGGGTGCTCGTGCACGCCGTCGCCCGCGTTGATGACGGAGGCATTCACATTCTCCGCGACAAAATGGGGCGCCCCGCTTGAGGAGTGACGCATAACGACGTAATCCACGCCATAGGATTCGATCGTTTTCACCGTGTCATAGAGGCTCTCACCCTTCACGACACTGCTCGTCGGAACGGAAAAGTTCAAGACGTCCGTGCTGAGCCTCTTTTCGGCCAGCTCAAATGAGGTCTTCGTCCTCGTGGACGGCTCAAAGAAGAGATTCACGACCGTCTTGCCGCGCAGCGCAGGGACCTTCTTGATGTCCCTGCCGAGAACGTCCTTGAACCCGGAAGCGGTATCGAGGATGAGGGTTATCTCATCGGCGCTCAGGTCCTTCGTGCCGAGCAGATCCTTCGATTTCAGCCTGCGAACCATGACCTCAATACCCCGGGGACCGGACGATGGTCACCCTGTCCTCCAGTCCCTCTTCTTCCAGTTCCACCTTTACCTCTTCATCGACGGCTGTCGGGATATTCTTTCCGACATAATCGGCCTTGATCGGCAACTCACGGTGCCCCCTGTCTATCAGCACCGCGAGCTGGATTGCAGAGGGCCGCCCGATATCCATGAGCGCATCCATTGCGGCCCTTATGGAGCGGCCGGTGAAGAGCACATCATCAACGAGGATGACCTTCTTCCCCGTTATGTCCAGGGGGATATCGGTCTTTCTGAGGACTGTATGCTCTTTTCTGATGCTGAGGTCGTCCCGGTAGAAAGATATGTCGAGGGCGCCGACAGGGATGTCCTCACGTTCGATGCCCTTTATGCCTGCGCAGAGCCGGGCCGCGAGGTGCACCCCTCCCCGCTGAATGCCGACAAGGCAAAGGCCCTCGGTGCCCTTGTTCTTTTCTATGATCTCGTGGGCCATTCTTGCTATGGCCCGGTCGATCTCTTTCTTATTGAGGAGTTCGCGCGCCATGCCTTCAGACATAAAAAAAACCCTCCCCGCGAATCACGAGGAAGGTCTTTGTTTGATTGAGCATCCCGCAGCTCACGCTGCCTCCTTTGCCTTTTAGCCTCACGGGGCTATCTTAAAGGCTTGCCGTTACCGTTTTCTTCTCAGTATTCCGGCAACGCTAAGAGTCTATTATAAAGGATGGTCCCGTGTCAAGATCACTGCGCAGGTCAATGGTTCTGTCACTCCGAATATCAGTGCATATGCTCGCCGACAGGGTGCGGCGCAGAATGCGTTTTCTCTCCATGATGTTCCATGTGGGCGGCATGGCGCGCGGGCACCTCGTGTCGGAGCAAGGCTGCACA
The DNA here is from genome assembly GCA_035622735.1 of Thermodesulfovibrionales bacterium. Classification (NCBI taxonomy): domain Bacteria; kingdom Pseudomonadati; phylum Nitrospirota; class Thermodesulfovibrionia; order Thermodesulfovibrionales; species Thermodesulfovibrionales bacterium. The sequence goes on from DASPUT010000107.1 coordinate 10,318, forward strand.
GAGCAAGACAAGTATGATGAGGAACGCCTCGACCTTAACGCTCAACATGAACCGTGAGAAGATCAGCGATTTTTCCTCGGTGCACAGATATCGAGGGAAAACGCGAACCGCAACCTTCTCCAGGAGTCCCGGATTCCTCGAAAAATAACATGAACATTGTTGCAGGAGAGGAACGCTGACATAACGATTGAACGCACCGAGATACATGATGAGGGGAAAAAGGAAGATCTTCGCTGCCGCGGTATAACCGTACGGAGTTTTCCAAAATGCCACGAAACTGCCTACATACGACCATGCATTATAGAGTGAGGTGACTACGACGACCCCGACAGCAACGCCCGCAATGTTCGAGAATCGACTGGCGACCGAAGCGTTTAACGGTGCAATCCCTTCGCCCTGCCGTGCCAGTTCCGGAAGGACGACAACGGAAAGCAGGATAAGGCCGCCTCCCCAGACGGAAGCTGCCATGAGATGAAGCCAGTCCATCATTTCCGAGAAGCTGAAATCCCCTTTGTCCGAGGCATGCCCTGACGCGCTCTCGGTCATGGAGACTACCAGTGCGAGACCGAGCATGAAAAGCAACAATCCGCGCGAATCACGGTATCGCCGGGCCCCGACGAACGTAATCGATAAAAGCGCAAGGGCAGCCATGCGGATAAGCCAGACATGCCCTATGTGCGTCTTGAGAACAACCGTCGGGAGCACGAGTGAAACGGTCGCAAGAGGTTGACCGCTTATCTCTATGGCCCGCACGAAAAGGTCGGCAATACTGCTCATGATCAATATAGCGATACCGATAGCGAAGAACCGCCACAGATGGCTGAGGAGATCGCCCTGATCGAAACCCTCATTCTTCCCTGAAGCCTCAAGGACCCAGAGACGGCAGACGAGGGTCCCGATGGAGAAGGTCAGGGAGATGAGCGCGAACCACTCAGGGACGGTATGGAGGAATGCGGTCACCGTATCAAAGCCGTCCATCTCCATCATTCCGTTGACCTCATTTGATCGTAAAGGAATAGTCGCCCGTGGTCCGGTGCCCGTCCCTCGCAACGACATTCCAATAAACACGATACGTGCCTGGGGGGAGAAGAGGGACGGAAACTTCAAGGAGAGTCGGATCTGATGGATTCACCCGCCCGTCCCTTCTGTCCACCATCTTACCATCGGCACCATGAACCATTATCGCAGAGAATGCCGGCTCCAGGGCGCTGTCAAACCAGATGCGCACGCGGTCTGGAGAAACCGTTATCGTCGCTCCCACTTTCGGATCGGAATGGTCCGGAAAGGCATGGCCCCAGGATGCTTCCGGCAAAGAAGAGAGAAACACCAAGAGAAATCCGATAACGGTCAATCTGAAATTCATGAATCACCTTCTCTCAGTGAAAAATCGGCGCCCCTATGCTCTTCGGGAAAAGGTCGTCGATAAAGATATGAATGAGACCCAGGATGCCAACGGTATTCCCGGATCGCTTGTTGATGGGAATTTGCGCCGCCAGACCGAACTCCGTATATTTTCCGCACCAGACAATCCCGGGGTTGACCGTTCCCGTAATTTGTCCTTTGCAATCTCCGCTGAGACACGTTGTCATAGGAAACTCCGTTACAAGGATCATGCGGTTAAAGGGCGCTCCAAGTCCGATATCCTTTACAAAGGATTGAAGGTATATAAGGCTGTACTGCAGGGTGAAACCCCAGAAAAAAGTCGTAGAGTTTTTAGTTATATCATTTTCTCCAGTGTCAGGGTTGAACGTGACAGTACTACCCTGAGAAGGGAAACTGGGATTGATTACCCCAGTGATGGCAAGGGGCTTGAGAATGTTCAGGGAGTCTGGCAGATCACCAAATCCCTTTCCAAAATAGAATGTCGGAGAATAAGTCGAAAAGGTGCTGGCACCTATGCCCATAGCCCCGGTACCGCCAATCTCCATACCCACCCCAACAGAAAGAATCATCTCATGCTCCGCGTTCGTGAGAAACTGGTATTTCAGATCAAAACCAAGGTTTCCAAAGCCACTTGCGGAACTCCCATCAGGAAAGGTCACGTGCTGATAGGATTCATCAAATTCTATACCGAAGTTCGGCAATATCCTCTTGGAATATCCAATGTCCATTTCATTAGTTTTCCCATCGGGTGTCTTAACGGAGTTCAGAAGAATAGAAAACTCATCCCCTATGAACGGATCATCGACCTGAAACGTAGTCGGGAAAAACCTCTTGCCCGCGAACCCGTGGGCCCACGACGTCACCGGTATCAGCAGGATGAGCAATAAAGCCAATCCAACGGCCCTTGCCCGCCGTGCTGTCATCGTTGGACCTTCCACTTTGTCTTTCATTTCTTCCTCCTTAAAAGGTCTCATGACTTTGTAAAGCATATCAGGGAATCTTCAGAGCGTCAATCAAAATCACGGGAATCCATCCGTAAGACGCCCCTGACAACTCAACGATTAGAACATTGCCTGAATCCCAGCGGTGATGAACCATTTGGATTTCAACTGCAGGCCGTTCAGGTCCTGATACAATGGGATGCCGGCCTCGACGCCGATACTAAAGGGGCCCTTCTTATAGCTCGCTCCAAGAAAACCGTTGAGCCGCTGACCTCCGTAATTGTTAGGATCCGCGTCAGGAGTCGGTGCCCCCGCCATAGGATCAAGGAGCTTCCCGATCTCGGGGTCCTGGCCGTCGATCCTTCCCGTCGAGTTAAAGGCTAGGCGGAGCCACCCCGTGGCCGGTCCGAAGGCGCGCTGGAGCCAGCCGGTTACGTTAATGCTATTGCCGAGACTGTAGTCATTCGAGTTTTTGCCGATGTGATAGGTGTACGTCGCCTGCGCGCCCCAGTTCCATTTCGCGTCGTCGCTGAGGGCGGTGTAGGTCAGCGAGGGCTTGAGGTTCCAGGTGCCCGAACCGAGCTGCATATCATAGGGGGCGCGAAATTGCGCTCCCATCGTCTCAAACTCCTCGTTGATGCTGCCCGTGGGGATACTGAGACCGAGACTGCCGACCAGGTATTTGCTGATCTTGTAAATTCCCCAGAGCTCGGTGTCACCGAAGCCGCTCGTCCTCATGGGAGGTTGGATAACGTTGCCCATACCCATACCCATGTTCATCACCATATTCATCTCATTAACCTGATAGGTCCCCATGAACATCATCGTCAGCCGGTCCGTGATGCCGTACATGACCATGAGCATATACATGTCCATGGTCATGCTCGTCGGTGCCATCATATATCCATATTGTGTTCCGCTCATGGGAATCACCTGGTCGAGAGAGACATTGGTTGTGCCATCGCGCAAACCGCTCATGTCTGCATGCTGGAATTTAAAATCGACCATCCACATTCCGGCGGGGTGGTTATGGAATATTTCGTCGCCAAAAGCGGGATTGAAGAGCATCTGTGCACCAGGGACCATCTCGTGATCTCCATGAGAATGATGCTCTTGGGCCGTTTCAGCGTTCCCATCACTGTTCCCGTAAGAGCCGCATGGGACAGATGCTAACAGCAGGCATATCGCAAAAGATATCAAGACTATTTTCATGAATAGCTCCTTCTGAAGATGTCTGTGCTTTATCCTTTTCCCGCGACATCTTTCCATTCGCTGAGAATCCGCAGTTCTAAACATTGTCTTGCCATCAATTTCCGGACAAGAAAAAAGTGACCCCGCTCCGGAAGAACTCCGGTAAGTGCGAAGGATGCCTCCGAAGCGGAGCCGAGTCATACTACGAGGAGACGTCGACAACGGACGAGGCAGACTCGGTAATAGCGTTACCCGGGTCAGCAGAGGACGCGGACTCCTGACTTCGGAACTACGGTTGGATTCTCGGGGGACGTTCTATCTGAAAGGTGAGCAGAGACATATGCGAGAGATAGAGTATCGCTTCTTGACCATACGAAGACCCCAAGAGAGCCAACTCAGGTTGGGTTTCATAGATAAAAGGAAGTTCGACAGTACCGAAGGCCCCGCGGTCTGAACAATGACAGACATCAAGGGTCAAAATCGCCGCCGTCTTTCGGGTCCCCGAACAAGACGATGCACTCGCAAGAGGCAGAAAGAGCGTGAAAAGGATGCTTACCAAAATGAATAGTGAAAGGAGTTTCATACCGGTCAGCATATCAGGTTCTTTATGGGGAGTCAACATGAAGTTCCAAGTTCAGGATTACTTTCAATTCGCCCCAAAAAAGTATACCCATAATTTACCGTCCCGAATGGGTATAATAAAAAAGATGGGAATGAAAATATCGCAGAAGAGAAGACTCGAGACCGGGTCGGCTTGTGTATTCCTATTCATGGTAGCGTTTTTCCTATCATGCGCAAGACAGCCTCTCTACCCCGCGCCCCCGATCAGAGGATCGGAGGTGGTAATCGATGTCAACAGGCTTGAGCCGGAAAGCCCGATATTTTTTACGTTCCGTTATCACGTAAGGAATGTCAATTTTTTTGTCTATAAAACTCAGGGTCAGGTCCTTTCCTTTCTCGACGCCTGCGCAAGCTGTTATCCCTCGAAACGAGGATACCGGGTTGCCGGTCGGTCCATCATCTGCAGGACATGCGACGTGAGTTATACTCTCTCGAATATCGAAAAGGGGTTCGGCGGCTGCTTCCCCATCAGGATCGAAGGCGATCTTCGGAACGGTGAATACCATATCCCTGTTTCCCTGCTTGAAGGAGCGGTGGACAGGTTCTCTTGAAGGTCAGAAAAATGCGTGGTTGAGGACCCTGATCAATTCGGACAAGCCGGTCCTCGTGGATTTCGTCTTCACCGCGTGTGCGATGATACGCCCCCGTGCTGTCGATCGGGTTTTCGAATCTTCAGAGGGAGCTCGGTCGAGAAATTTCCGGTCATCTTTTATTCGACCTCGACCAGAAATTTGGTGACGACTACCTTCCCCTGGTGTCGAACCTCGCCGAAGACCTCATAGAGACCCTTGGCCGGGAAACGGGTACGGACCTCGATGTTGGGGCCGAACCTTTCCGGAACGGTCATGTGCATCTCGTGTCCCATGTGCATATCATGTCCATGGTCGCCGGAAGCTGAGGCCCCGGGAAGTTCACCGTGGGTATGGAGGAAATAATTCAGATCCGTCGATATTATCGCAAGGTGCATCGGTGCCGAGAGATAGGGTTCCAGGTCGGTCACAGGACGTCCTTCGTTCTTGAAGAGATAGCCGAGCGTCACCTCTTCCCCTGCAGCAGGATGTTTAGGCGCTGTCGAAAATGTCACATCCAGATCGTCGAATCTCTCTTCCTTCGAAATATCCTTTTTGAGAGGCGCCATCTTCGGCTCACCGGAGACAGAAACCGAAAAATGTCGGGAGAACGACCGCTCTCCCGCAGCAAAATCCACCCCGAGGAGATAGCTTCCGGCCTTCGGAAAGGTATAGCGCAGAGGGAATCGTGCAGTCTTCTTCATTTCCGGAGTGACCGGTCCGAAATCCTCGGGATGTAGATGCGCAAAGATGCTGAAATCCTCGCTTACGATCACGACATGGAGAAGGCGATCATGATGTACAGTGAGTCCCTGCATAGGCCTTCCCTCATGATCTTTCAGGGAAAGCAGGATCGATACGGGGCTTCCGGCGGTAATGTCCGCGGGCTCTGTTTTAAGGTCGACCGTCGCGTCATCTTGCGACGGGGTATGCATATGCTGCATGTGGTCGGCATAGAGTTGATGGGTCTCTGTCCCGCTCATCCCTGAAAAGGCGACCTCATGGCACATAAGAAAGAACGCGCAGATGACAAGAAAAGCAAACACAATCTTGATGTCTCTATCATGTGGCATGCGAATCCTCCTTGCACGGGAATGGGAGCGCTTCCAACCCTTCGCCACTCCCGATGACATTCTATCACCTCCCTCTTCGACCTTCAACTCGCCTTTTCCATCATCTTCACAACAAACCCGCCCATGCTTTGTGCCGAGGCCTTACCCGATTTTTTTTCGGGCCTTCTCAAAAAGTGCGCTCAACTCCTTCGTCTGTTTGTGGAGGCTCTCGAGAATGCCGGACAATTCCTTATTGCCGAACGATGCCGCCTTTTCCGCCCAGTCCTTATAGGTCTCCGCATGTTCGTCATTATGCTCCTGCCAGTGATCGAGAAGTCTTTTCAGTTTTTCGAACTCGTTCATACGTTTCCTCCGTTCTCATGTTCATGAAAGAAATAATGGGAATGTCTATGCTTATGAGTCTTGTGGCCGTGATGGTGCATGTGCTCATGGATGAGGTTTACCCTGAGCAGGAGATCTTCATCCTTCAAGATCTCTTCGGAGGTGCCGATTCTTTCGATGCAGTGCTCTTCTGACAAGAGAGCGACTCCCGCATGGAGCTCGTCGACCAGGGAAAGGTCATGGGTTGCGATGACCAAGGTCTTGCCGGCTTCGCTCAACGCAAGCATCAGCTCAAAAAGGAAACACTGGGTTCTCGGGTCGAGGCCGTTCGTCGGTTCATCGAGGAGCAGCACCTCGGGGTTCATCGTCAAGACAGAACCGATGGCGACTCTCTTCTTCTCTCCGCCGGAGAGCATGTAGGAGGGCCTCTCTTTCAGATTCTCGATATGCAGCATCTCCATGACCTCATCTGCCCTGTCTAATGCAGTCCTCTCGTTCATTCCTAACTGGAGAGGACCGTAGAGGAGCTCATCAAGGACCGTCGGGCAGAAGAGCTGTATATCTGAATCCTGAAACACATAACCGACCCTCTCCCGAAAAAACCGCAAGAAACCTTTGTCCTTAAGGGTCTGTTCCGTGACCTCATGTCCGCGAAAAAAGAACCTTCCGCTCGACTGCTGTATGAGGCCATTCATGATTTGCAGGAGCGTGGACTTGCCGCTCCCATTCGCACCGATGATGGCAAATCTCTCTCCCTCCCTGATCCCGAGGCTGACATCGCAAACAGCGGGAATCTTGTCGAAGTAACGGTAATGTATGCCTTCCAGGCGCATGATCTCTTCCATGATCACCTCACATCCACAAAAAGAAAACCCCAGCGAGGAATAAAGCGGCCCCGGCAACCCAATCCCCTGTCCGGAGCTTCGCGACACTGGAGATCTTAATGTCATCGGAAAAACCCCTGCCGAGCATCGCCTTGAAGACCTCTTCACACCGCGTCCTCGTCTTTTTCAATAAGAGCGCAAGCCTTCCTGCTATCCACCTTCTCGCCTCGGCGCCATTCACCTGCCCCGCCAATCTGCTCTTCTTTGCAAGGTGCATATCTTCAGCCGTCTTTGCAAACAGGAACATATACTTGTAAGAAAGGGTTATGATCATGAGAAGACTGTCAGGCACCTTCAGCACCTTCAGCGCCTTTATAATCTGGGGAAAAGGAGTCGTGTGGAAGACGAGGAATGAGAGTGCCAGAGAGTTCATGACCCTTGCGGTGAGCATCATGACTCCATACGCCCCCTCCCGGGTAATGCCGATTTCCTGGGGTATCCGGTAAATCCAGAAGCCATAGGGTCTCGAAAGGTGCACGACCGGAACGACGATCTCCCCGTTTGTGATGACGTTGAAAGCCGAGGGAAGGGCGATGAGGAAACCGAAGAAAAAGGCCAAGAGGATGACCCGTTTATAGAAATCGAAGATACTCAAGCGGGACAGCACGACGAGCACAAATACAAAGAGGGCGATCAAGAGTTCCGATCCTATGCCTCTCTTCAGGCTCACGATGACTACGAAAAAGAGAAGGAACAGGACCTTTATCCTCGCATCGATCCTCTGAAAGAAGTTATCCCTCGAAGCGGTCTCCCACTGCACATATCCGGTTCTGATGACATCAGCGAGTTGATACATGCCTTTCTCGAGAAAGGGGATTTTCAGGCGCCCTTTACCCCGCTCGGGTGATCCGGATGAGGGCCTTTCTAAGAGGAATGTGGGGATGTTATTTTTCATTCCTGACTATCAAGCGTGAAATTACGTATATTACGAGACCGACTGCGAGTATCCCGATTATGCCCGAAGCGACGTACGATATAGCCTGAATGGTCATGGAAGCACCGTCACCGCCGAAATTGTAGTCGGAGACCGGGGCCTTCCAGAGATCCGATAATTTCCTTAATCCTTCCGGAACATAGCCGATGAGTTTCTCAAGCTCTTCCGGTCCCCATTCGCCCCATGCGCCTCCAGCCTTGAATCTTTCGGGCAGGATAATTCCAAGCGGGGTCAGGAGCGCAAGAACAAAAAGACCTACCCAGAGTCTCTTCTGAGATTTTGTCATATCATGCTTCCCTTACTGTCAGCGCATAGACCAAATCGGGCTCATGCTTCAGAAAATATTTTAACAACAAGACCGTCACGATACCTTCCACGACACCGAATAAAAGGAGATGTTCTAACGCCATCGCCGGAACAGCGACGGATAAAGGGTAAGGCGCATAGAGGGGTCGTCCGTCAGGGCCAATCGCGATGAGTGGTTGGATACCGAATTCGATCCCCGTGACGATCGCGGCAGCAGAAAGACCGACATACCCGGAAAGAAAGGCCGCAAGAAATACCCTCGCGCCGCGAGTCGAATTGCCTCTTATCAGTTTAAACACGGAGTAAGCTACAAAGGGCATCACCACGGCCATATTGAAACAGTTTGCACCCAGCGCGGTGATCCCTCCGTCACCAAACACAATGGCCTGAACCAACAGGCTGACAGAGACTGCGACGACCGCCGTCCACGGACCCAGGAGGATGGCGATGATGCCTCCGCCGACGGCATGGCCCGTGGTCCCGCCGGGGATAGGGACATTGAACATCATAATGAGAAAGGAAAAGGCCGCCGCCATCGCCAGGTAAGGGATGTGCTTCGTAGAGAGTTCTTTCTTTATCTTTTTGAGAGCGACTGCCCAGAACACAAAGGACGCCCCGTAGAGAGGGACATATGTTTGAGGACTTAAATATCCGTCAGGTATATGCATCAAAACCTCCACGTTATTCCGCCATGGATGGCTACATCCGCAGCGGGTTTCGTAAAACCGCCTTTAATACCCAGACCGATGTCAAGATTTTCTCTGACCGACCAGATCAACCCTCCGAGAATATATGCGGGTGGATAGCTATATCCTCTTATCATGCCTTCGGCGCCTTCAGCTTTGTCTTGGCAAGATTGAACTGGAACATGGCGTATCCATAATTTATGCCGCCGCTGCTTCCGGAGGCATCGAAGAAAAATTGTCCCGTAAAGAAATGGTCGTAGGCGAGAATGAACGAGAAGTTGTCACTTATCGTGTAGGTCAGGCTGAAATCGGTTTCCAGACCTATATGCCTGCTAAAGTTAGCTTCCACTTTGTTGGCAACAACGTAGTGGCCTGTTGCGGAAAAGTTTAGCTCTCTTGTGATATCTATCGCCCATCCCAAAGTGTAGATCTGTAAACCGCTGGCATGGTGGTCAGCGACATTAATGCCCGAAAGATCGCTCATGACGTGCATATCTCCCATCAACGGGGAATCATTGTTGGGGTTGCGAAATTCCCTATTGAATTTCACACCGTCTGCCGCATCCCTGCCGCCGGAACCTACGGCATAGCTCAGGAAGAACTTATTGTTGTAACCTCCAATCGTGGTTCCATATGTCAGGTCAACATGCCCTCCGTATGCATTTATGTTGTCATTGCTGCCAGTGGTCTTATTGAAGAGCTGTCCCGATTCATAGTCTGGCTCTACTTCAACGGAAACCGGTCCGAGCTTTGCAGTGCCACGCAGTCCCCAGATGCTGAGGTGCTGCCCCGCGTGATGCTCGGGCGACCCGTTGTCCTGAAACATGTAGGCCTCCGCAGCGTTTCCTTCAGAAAAGGTATAGGTCGCATACACGCCCGCCAAATACCCCTCAAGACCGCCGGAAAATGGAGTGGCATATGTGCCGCCTAACAGATCAAACGTTAGTGGCGCTACCGGTTGCACCCTGAGCCTTAAGGCATCAAAAGAGAGTCCGTCAAAAAATGTGTCCGCCCCTTGAATGAAAGCGCTACCATATACAAACTCTTGTCTGCCTACCTTCAGAGCCAACAAATCGCTTCCGGGCAGCTTTCCTTCCACGAATCCCTGGTACAGGGCAAACTTGTCTGAATCCTGACCGCCGCCGTGGATGCCATAACCCTGTCCCTCCAAACGGATATCCAAGTAGTCGGTTGGATCCCAATAAGCATAAGGGATAATCCTGTAAATGAATCGACCTTCACTCTGATTCGGAGCGTAGCTCAAAGTAGACAGCCTGAAGTTGCCAGCCCCCTCTCCCCTGAGGAACCCCTTAGCGCCGATCTTGTACTCAAAAGGAATAATTTCCGGCTTAGCCAGGATTTTTTCTATCGTCTCTCTCGTTGTAGTGTAGCCTTCATATTGGACCAGTTCCGCCTTCAGCGCCTCGTGGAGGGCGGCAAGGCGGTCCAGATCCTCCCGTGGAATCGCTTCAACCCCTTCTTTGTCACACTTTGCCACTACTACGTCAAGTACTGAGAGGAGGTACTGGGCAAGTTCACTTCTGGATAAGGACTTCCCCTCGATTACAACCGTATCTGGAAGCTTCTTTTTTGCTCCATATTTTCCCCCGAGTTCCGCTATCTCTTTGCAGGACCAGTGCTCGCTGGTTACCTGTTCCGGAATTTGTTTATCACTGCCAGATGAGCCGCTCTTCTCCTCGGGCGGGGAAGTGGCATAGGTAGTGCCTTTCTCCCCTTCCGGGCTTTCGGCTAAGGAGGCGGTACTTCCCCCTGCAATGAGCGCAATCAACAACATCAACATAACTATGCTGCGCATTTCTTCATTCCTCCATCGCCGTCGTTAAGTGGTTTCGGTGATGAGTGGAATCGCGGCAAAGACTGATCCGCAGAGGGAGAGCAGAATCACGACACTCATTAAGGCAAGAAGAGGACCATTGCCGGT
>DASPUT010000108.1 GCA_035622735.1 Thermodesulfovibrionales bacterium
CACAACTCCTTTTCCGCTTCAGGAGAAAGGTAACGGGGGCACTTTGCAGACCCATTATCCTCCCGTCGTTGTTGACTGAGAGAAGAATTTTTTGTAAAATATTTGTGAGGATGGCAGCTACCACCTCACGAAACAGGAGGCTTTGCCCCTGTAAAAAACATATACTCCTTGGAGGTATGAAGATGACAAGAACGTTGTTTCCATTCACGAGAACAAGCCTTTCAGCACCCTTACTGGATGAGTTTGACAAGTTTTTCAATGAATTTGCGAACTCCTTCGGTACGACAATCAGAACGCAACAGGGAAAGAACCAGAGCCCCAGAGTCAACGCGTTCAAAAAGGACGGGAAATACTGCATCGACGCGGCGGTTCCCCTGGCTTCCAAAGATGACCTGGATGTCGAGATTGAGGACAACCTTCTCAAGATCGTAGTCAAGGGCCACCAGGACAGAGAGGTCTCCGAGAATGACTATATCATCAGAGAGATATCGAGGGGACAGATGACGAGGATTCTCTCGCTCGGTGAAGACATCGATGTGGACTCGGCAAAGACGAGTTTCAAGGACGGTGTCCTCCACATCGAGTTTAATGCGAGGCAGATAGAAGAAGAGAACAAGGTTAGGAAACTTGCTATAGAGTAGTAGATAGAAAGACCCGGTAGCTGCCACCTTCTAAAAAAAGAAGAGGGCCTGAGTGTTTTTCCAGGCCCTCTTTTCATCTCTACTCTTTAAAAAATCCTGAATACCGCGCTGTCCCGGGATAAGAAACCGCGATGACACACTTTCAGGCCCTCATTTCCGCATTAAGGGAAATCTTGGGAGCCGGACTCATTTTCTTCCTGTATCAACCACCCTGAGCTCGTGATATAATTGAGGGGATTCAACTGGCAATCTTCATAGGGACGGAGAAGGAATATGTATATGTTTAAGTGTCCTCACTGTGGTAGTCCTTCTATATCGCTCATTAGAAAATTATGTCTCGGGCCAGCACTACCAACTTCCTGCAAAGTTTGTAAGCACAAGGTTGGAGTGCCCATAAAACCGGTGGCGTTTATAGTAGTTCCTTATATCGTGCTTTGTTGCTTAGCCTTCCCCTTCGCAATTCTACTATCGCCGCTGGTTTTATTCATTTATGCCAAATGGGTTCCCCTGATTGAAGCATAAGATATTCAGCTTCTTCCTTCCTGAACTACACGCTCCTCAATAGTGATATAATGGTGCAGTTGCAATCGGTAAACTATATTATTACTGAAAGGGGGGGGCAATGCGAGAATGGTTCACGGTCGGAGCAAAACTCTTGGGAATATATTTTCTTTATTGGGCGCTCACAGCATTCTTTCAGACTATTTCTTTTCTGTTTCCCCTCTCATCACGCGGCACCTGGGCATCTACCGAGCCGCTCAACACAGTGATAGCGGTGGATTCAATTCTTACTTTTTGCTTCAAGATTGCATTTGCTCTTGTGCTCCTGTTCAAAACTAATTGGTTAGCAGATAAATTAAGTTTTGTGGGAGATATGCCGATATCTGCAGGAGCAAGTCAGAGAACCAATCTGCAGATAGGTTTAGTCCTCATCGGGATATTTATTTTTGTCTCCCATATTGGTCAATTGATTAGAGTTCTTCTTTTTTTGAGGAAGGAAAATGAAGTTTATGGCCCCATTGCTGCGACTCAGCCGCAAGGCTTATCGTGGTCGAAGGACCTGATTGTTCCATGCATTACGATCTCGCTTTCCCTGATTTTGATCTTTGGCGCAAGGCAACTTGCACAGTGGCTAGATAGACCACCACAGACCAAAGCTGACAGCTGAACCATCTGCCACTGAGAGGTCTACATAACGCAATATTTCTTTCGTAAATCCTCATTAGTTGCGGTCTGCAATACCTCTCGACTTGTCGGTGTTACACGCACTTCTAATACCGTCGAAAAAGGGATAAGGTGTTCGAAGTGCAACCTCAGCCGAACGGGTCGTCATTCCGAGACACTGCTGTCAACCTGCGGCAGGCGGTTTGGATTTCAGATCTTTTAATTCCTTTTCGATAGGCCACTCGGTGAGCGCAAACCAGATGAAGACGATGACATTCACGATCGGTATGAAGAGCAGTATAATCTGGATGCCCGAATATCCCGCCTTCTTGAATATGAGAACCATGAGAACCAGCCACATAACGAAACCCAAAACCGCAAAAAATCCCATGGCAGACCTCCTCGGCTTTCGCCTTCGTTCTTAAGGACGGGAGTTCGTCCTATTCTCACAATTATATCAGGTTTCAAAGGTATCGGGTGCGGGGTCGTCTCGATTGATAGAGACCCGCTCTCGCAGGGTCCCCCTGTAAATGAGAATACTATTCCCCCTTAGAATAATGGAGTTATTTCAATACAATACGTTTAATGGGGTGTTCATCCCTCTCAGTTTCAGGGTGTTATAATAAGGTATAAAGAGAAGATTTATACAAACATGAACCTATCGTCGCCCTGACTTCAATCCCTTGGGGGACGACGGAGGTGAGAAGAAATTCGTAATCGCGTCTGTGCGAAGGAGGTAATTATGGCGACTGTTGCGATAAAGACAAATCCGGTGAACTGGTTTGAGATCCCGGTAAAGGACATCGAAAGAGCGAGGGCATTCTATGAGAAAGTATTCGATACGGAGCTGACTCCGGAAGAGATGGGCCCGTATACGATGACCTTTTTCCCGTGGACTGAAAGCGCGCCCGGAGCAGCCGGTACGCTCATAAAAGGGGAGAGCTATGAACCGTCCCATTCAGGTACTGTAGTCTATTTCAGCGTTGAGGATATCGAAGAAACATTGCGAAAAATCAACGCAAACGGCGGCAAGACGCTGCTCCCGAAGAAGAGCATCGGCGAGTACGGGTTCATAGCGCATTTTGAAGATACGGAGGGAAACCGGTTGGCCCTCCATTCAATGAATGGGTGAGGTCTGTAGGGAAGGCGCGAGATCGGGATGACCGTGGGGCGACGATCTTGTTACGTCACGTATCGGGAAGTGTTGTTTATCTGTTCAGGGGTGAGATATGCGTCTGCATATTTTTGGTATACTCCTGCACTCATAAAGAGATCGAAGAGGTCGGCATCGATTCGCCCTTCCTCTTTCATAGATTCGAGGATGGACAAGGCTTCCGTAAGTGTATAGGCTTTCCTGTAAGGCCGGTCATTCGCGGTCAGTGCCTCAAAGATGTCGGCAATGGCGATGATTCTTCCCTGCAGCGGAATCTGTTCTTTCATGAGCCCTTTTGGATACCCGCTTCCATCCATGTATTCATGATGGACTCCTGCAAAGATCGGCACATTGCGCAGGGATTTTGGATAGGGCAGCTTTTCGAGCATCTTCACCGTCGTCACAACATGCCTATCGAGTATCAACCGTTCTTCAGGTGTGAGCGTGCCGACAGCATCGACGAGCATAGAGAGCTCGCCTTCCGGAATGACAGATTCCTCTTCGTTCATTGCGTTTACCCATCTGTATTTCTTAGCGATCTCCCTGAGTCTGTCTCGATGTTCTTCACCTAAATGCTCTTCGTGCTTGTTACAGGCCCGAACAAATGTTCTGTCCTTCTCGATCTGCTCCATGAGCATATCGACCGCTGATTCGGAGGCATCCCATTCAGCCATCCCCTTGACGGATCTTAATTTCCGGCATAAGGAAGAAATCTTTAAGTCTCGTTCCAGAATTTCAAAACGTGCATCTATTAAATCAATCCTGTCATAAATACCCTCTAATCTCGTTGCCTTGTCAGCGATATGTGTAGGCGTACTCACTTTTCCGCAATCATGTAACAAAGCGGCAATCTTCAGCTCATAGAATTCCTCGTCAGACATTCTGAAATTACCAAAAGCCCCATTCTTGCTATCGCAAACCGCTTTCGCAAGCATCATGCTCAGCTCCGGCACGCGCCTACAGTGGCCGCCAGTATAGGGCGATTTGTCGTCAACCGCTGCAGCGATGAGCTCTACAAGTGAATCGAAGAGCTTTTTCAAGCCGTCGATCAATGCATTCTTTGTCAGCGCTATTGCCGCCTGCGAGGAAAGTGTTTCGGCGAGGCGTTGATCTCTGTCCGAGAAAGGGATAATTTCCTGAGAGCGCCCATCGCTGGCGTTCGCGAGTTGTAATACGCCTATTATCTCATTTTCGTGATTTCTCATGGGAACGCTCAAAATAGAGCGTGATTCATAACCTATCTTTCTGTCGGAATCAAAATTGCCTGAAAAACCTACGCCCTCTTCTGAATAGAGATTGCGGATGTTGATTGTCTTCTCGCTGAGAACAGAGGAGGCGGCAACGATACTGTGATTGGGTTTTCCCGATACATCGAAGAGCGGAATCGGTTCATCACCACCAGGGAAGAGACCCAGAGAATCTATGTACCGCACCGCCAGTTTCAGTTCTTTACTCTCGCTGATAATATATAAGGAGCAGGCGTCTGCCCTGGTAACGCTCTTAGCGCTTATCGTGATGAGTTTCAGGAGATGATTGGTATCTTTTTCCGCAGAGAGAGCTATCCCGACATCGTTCAGCTTTGTCATAATCATGAGATGATTCTTTATACTGTCCGCCATCTCGTTGAAAGACCGGCCTAATTCTTCAAATTCATCATTGCTCTTGATCTCCACCCTGGCTTCGAAATCCCTTGCCGCTATCCTTCGTGTCCCCTCTTGTAAGAGTTCTATGGGGATGAGGCTCTTCCTGATCTGACCAAAGCTCAGGAAGAACACAACGACAAAAGTGAGAGCGATAACGAGCAAGAATATCTGCTCAAAAGTATGTATCGGCTTCAAGATGTCTGTCCTGGGCTGACTGAGCACCAATACCCACTTTGCGGAATACGGTGGAACCATAAACATGGTCCAATAGCTTGCCAGATAAGTCTCTCGCTTATACGTCCAACTGAAGTTCCGCGAGGCAGGGACCAGGCGTATTGCGCCTGCTACTTCCCGAGAAGGAATGTACTCGGAAAAGGAGGAGAAGAGTGCCTTGTCGGACTTGTCAAAGATGACGAACTCCGTTTCCGGTAGTGCGAAAGCCTCTCCCCCCCACAGATATGAGGGTTGAATCTCGCCGAAGAGGATTCTCCGATCTGACCGGGCAGGGTCAACCGCCCTGACCATGAAGACGCCGGGATATGGCCATTTACTTCGACCGACTGTTACCAACGTCTTTCCCTCATTGAGGTGCTTACGCTCGTCTCGGCTTAACTCGGGGAATGGAGACGGAGAGCCCTCAGCTGCTACAATTCCGCCATTACCGGTAACAAGCGAGAGCCCCTTGAAACGGTCCCTGATTCGTTCTCTGAACTCACGTGTCGCAGCCTCAAGGGAGTCGGCGCGTCCTGTCTCAAGTCTTTCGATAACCAGCTTCATATCTATCTCGAGAAATGCAAGCCTCCCTATGATCGTCATACCTGCTGCTTTTGACTCTTCATTCAGTCGTTCATTCGCCTGCAACTGAAGTTGCCTTGTGACCCGATCGAAGGAAAAATATGCGAGCGTGATGAGGGGGAGAAGCGCGCAAAGGATGAAAAGGAAAAAGACTCGCCTGGCTACTTTACTCCGGAGGAATCCATACTCGATCTTCTTAAATCCTGATACATTCATGACATAGAAACGAGGTTCATGTGAGCCTAATACGCATAGGCCGGACCAATGTATGCGCCGTCATTAGCCCGGATTATGTCATCCCGGCTAACTTTTGCCGTGAGCGGAGACTGGCTTTGCCCGTCCGGACCCATGCTGTAGAGATCGAAGTCGGAATTGATCGGAACAAGATTATGATCCTTTCTCATCTGACCCTTTCCTTTCGCCGTCACTATGTTGTAGTACTGATAGGGGTTTCCCCAGGGATCGAGTCGCTTATCAAGGTTGACGGCGTTAAGGCCATCGGGCGGAACGCCGTGGTCAGTTTCGTACGCCTTGATCGTTACGGACATCCCCGCGATGTCAGAAATGGCATTGTCGATTTGGCCTTGCGCCTTATATCCTAAGAAAGAGACTATGCCTATGCCGGCCAATATTCCAATGACCACGATCGCGGCAAGCAATTCAACTAGCGTAAAACCGCGGGATTTCTTATCTGCATATGCACCGATTGCGGTAGGATATCCTATTCCGCAGTCTTCGGCCTTATCGAAGTCTAAGAGATTTCTATCATTCGATCCCGAAAGACGGAACCGATCTCGACTGAATGAAGTTTTCATCCAGTCACTCCCTCGCTTTCCGCCACAGCTCATTGTGATACCGTTGCTGAATAGTTCCTCCAGAATCATCAGTATAGAAGAGGACAAGGGTCCATTTTTCCCCCTCCTCATCTTTATAATGAAACGTATATGTTGTTTGATTATCCTCTTTCTTCACTTTGATTTTTTCTATTGCGTGTTCAACTTCTTTGCCATCCCCGACGCCGAATATCAATTTGGAATCGGTGAATTTCAGATAACGATCTGCATATTTGGGCGCAGAAGTCTTCCAAACGCCTACAAGGTGAGTAGGGACAGATGCATGTTGCTCACAGCTGACGAAAAATACCGCCATGAAGATAATCAAAAGCAATGAAGAGAGCTTATCGCTTCTCATAATGCCTACATATTCAAAGTTATCCAACATATCTTCAGCTCTTCAGCGCATTTTGCCTCCATTATTGTTTCAATATCTGTGCCAGGGGAATGACGAACCATGATAAGTCTAATATGTTGAAACAAAAGACAATTCAACGATACTCGACAGCTGGGGGAAGGAAAAATAACAATAATTGTCAGTAAGAATGTTCAATACTTGATCAGTAGGCCAAAATCGCTTGCTACATAAGAGGCCTACTTACCGATAGTCGCCTATCGCAATGTTGGGGCTAATCCTAAGGAGGTGTAAATCATACATGATTCCTCAGCATGAGTTCAATAGGATGGGGGTTGAGATAATGTTGCCGCGCAAGATACCGCTCATCGTATTTCCGAACAAAATGTTTTATCAAGGTAATGGGGACTACGAGAGGTACGAAGCCTTTGCGATACGTTTCGATCACCTCAAGCAGTTCCTGCTTTTCGTCCGGGGAAATCGCCTTCTTGAAATATCCGAGCATGTGGAGAAGAACATCGGTATTCTTCTTTGGAGTAGAAAGGAGCTTCAACGCCTTCATGAGATGGTCTGAGTATTCCCGATGAAGTCTTTCAGGCTGGTATCGTTTCGCATTCGCTACGATAACGCCGAGAAGACGGTAATGCGCCGCGCTGTGGGAAAGGATCAGGAGTTTATGTTCCGTATGAAAAGAGACGAGGTCTCTTATTCTTCCTCCCCTCCTCTGAAATTCCTTCCACCTCTTGAAAACAAAGGCCCTTTCGATGAAGTTTTCCCGCAGGGAAGAACTTTGAAGACGGCCCTCATCCTCCACAGGCAGGTTCGGAAATCGTTCCATGAACGCCCCAGCAAAGATTCCGACACCTGTCCTGGACGGAACTCCCGAAGGGTTGTAGACCTTTACGCCCCTCATCCCTGAACTGGGAGACCCGCTTTTGAAGATGAAGCCGCACAGGTCTTCTTTCTCGAGTTCGGAGAGTCTTTTCTCTGCCCATCTTCTCATCCCGTCCGTATGGTCCACCCTCGTGAGCGAAGTCATGAGACGCGGCCCTGCTGCGGCTCGGACCAGGCGCATCGCCTCCCTCGGCACTGACAGGCCGTATTCGACCTCGGGACAGACAGGCACCCAGTCTACGTGCCGACCAAGAGTCTCCCGGATATAATGGTCAAGTTTATGCCCACCGTCATACCTGACCCTATCACCGAGGAGACACGAGCTTATCCCGAGTTTCAACTTTTCCATACCGTCAGGTCTTCAGAATCTTCTCGATACGACGGTCAGGGACGAACCACATGACAGCCACGATGACGTAGAGCGCAAACGCAAACCACGAATAGACAAAGGCGAGGGGAACTGACACGAGATAGATCACCACCGATACCTTGCCTTTGAAGTCCCGTCCAAGAGCAGTCGCCAGGACAGAATCCCTCCCATGAAGAGAAATGAGAGTCCTCGTGAGGATGAAATAAGCAACCGAAGAGAAGAGAAGTACCGTGCCGTAAAGCGCGACAGGCCATTCTGCAAAGTTATTCTCGCCCATCCAGCCGGTGACAAAGGGGGTCAACGACAGCCAGAAGAGCAGATGCAGGTTTGCCCAAAGCACGCGACCATTCACATGCCTGATAGCCTGGAGCAGGTGATGGTGATTGTTCCAGTAAATGCCGAGGAAGACAAAACTGAGTACATAGCTGAGGAATACCGGACCGAGCGGGAGGAGCGCTGCAAAATCGGCCCCGCGCGGAACCTTCAATTCAAGCACCATGATGGTGATGATGATCGCGATCACGCCGTCACTGAAGGCTTCCATCCGCTCTTTGCTCATCTGAGATCTCCCGGCTAATGACTCTATGCCGCGGAACGATACTGAAAAGCGGCATGATTCAGATTCTTGAAAAGACTATAGCACAATTCGGCTGGGCTGAAAATCCGAGAAATGAAGAGCCTTCCTCCCCTCCTTGTCCCTTCCCGGCGTTTACGATATACTTTCCCTATAGAGCGTTAATCCTAAGGGGCGGACAATATCGGTTATGGGGCACGTAGTCGGAAAAGATGTCTACAAAAGACTAGGCCGTAAGATAGACGGTCTGACCTTTCGCGCCCCGTGGAATGGGACCTTCCATGCCCTCTTAAAGGAACTCTATGGGTCGGATGAGGCTGAACTTGTGATACGGATGCCGGCCACGCTGACAAGTCTTGCTCATCTGAAATCCATAACAGGGTACGATGAGGCGCGACTCCGCGATCTTCTGGAGCGTCTCTGCGCGAAAGGGCTCGTCATGGACCTCTGGCTCTCTGATTCCTATCACTATATGCCGTCCCCCATGGTGGTGGGGATATTCGAACTGACTATGATGAGGACAGGGGGAGATGAGGACCGGCAGAAGCTGAGCCGACTCTTTCATGATTACATGCTCAAGGAGCGCGATTTCCTCGCCGCGAACTACGCCCGGGGGGAGAAGGTCGGAATCATGAGAACCATGCCGCATGAAGAAGTACTTGCCCAAGATTATGTAGAGATACTCGATTATGAGCGGGCCTCGGCGATCATCGAAGAGCAGAGCGCTTTCGCCATCGGCATCTGTTCGTGCAGACATGTGGCGACACATGTCGGGACAAAGACCTGCAATACTCCGCTCGACACCTGCTCGTCCTTTGGTATCGCCGCCGATTTTCTCTCGCGGCGCGGATTTGCAAGAAAGGTCTCGAAGGCCGAAATGAAGGATAACGTTGCGCGCTCAAGGGAACTCGGGCTCGTGCTCAACATCGATAATGTGCAGAAGAACCCCGCCTATCTCTGCCACTGCTGCAGCGACTGCTGTCATCTCCTCCTCGGCATGAAAAAGTGGGGGTACCATAATATCGTCATTACGGCGAGTTTTCTTCCGGAAACGGATGCCAGTCGCTGTGCGGGCTGCGGTCTCTGTGCCCGGGCCTGTCCCATCGAAGCGAGGACTATGGTCGCCGATGAGGAAGGCGGATCAAGAAGGAAGAAGAGGCCGGCGACCGATACGGGGATCTGCCTCGGCTGCGGGGTCTGTGCATTGCAGTGCAAGACCAAGGCATTGACCCTCGTCCGAAGAAAGAAGAGGACCATTACTCCCGAGACGACTTTCGAGCGTCTCATGCTTCAATGCCTCGAAAAGGGTACGCTCCAGAATCAGCTCTTTGATGATCCGCGTCGCGTAACGCATACATTCATGCGGGGCTTCATGGGTGGATTTCTCCGCCTCCCTCCGGTCAAGCGGGCATTAATGAGTGATGCATTGCGATCGACTTTCCTGGCAGCAATGAAGAAAGGCGCTACTTCGCAGGGCAGGGGCTGGATGACCGAGGTCTAGAGAGAGCGCGAGTAAGCCGGTGCTCTTCAGTGCCTCGCGGACCGCTGCGGAACAGCGACCCGATCTGAATCCCGACTACACCATGGCTCACGATTTCGACCTTATCGAGGACCTCACTGCCTTCTTTGACCCTTCACCACTTCCTGTATCTGGGCCCTCGCCTTAGGATCGAGATCGGGAAACCGAACCCCGTAATGGTAAAGATCGGGCGACTTTTTCATTGCCCTGACAACCTCTCCCGCCGCATCGATTTTGTACTGGAGAACAAACGAACACGCTATCTTGTCACCCCGAGCAAGGACCTTGCTCGTCTCTAAAAAAATGCCGGAGGTGCTGATATCCCGCGCCACGGAAAAGAAGAAATCCCTCTTGAACTTGACCTTAACCGATGCGTTAATGACTACCCGCTGGCTCATCCTCCTTTCAGGTTTCGCGTCCATGGATTTGTCTCCCTTTTTGATTATCGTCAATCGATCTCTACCCCCTCTCCGCTACTTTAACCTTACCAGGTTCTGACGCATTGTCAACGTCCCTCCGCACCTCGGATCCGGCCCGTCAAGCGTACCGTAGAATTTCATGCTGTGGGCCGGGCATCCTCCGTGGCATTTCGCATGGAGGTTACAGTCCTTCAGGGAGCAACGGTTCTCTTCGAACCTCCTGAAGAAGGAGAGTTTCGGAGAATTCCATATATCCGCAAACCCATCAGTGAATATGTTCCCGATGTAAAATTCTCCCATCCCGAAAAAGAGGTTGCAGGGGAATACCGAACCGTCAGGCATGATCCCGAGTTTTGTGACACCCGCAGAACACCGGGTCATGGAGAGTTCAGGATACCGCATTGATTCGGGGAGGAACCCCGAGCAGAATACCGGTTCCACCGCAGGCATCGTTCTTTGTGTCGTTGAGATAGCATCATAAAACTCATGGAACGGGAGGGAATCTTCCCTGTTCCCCGAGATGATGTCCGGATAGATGAGATAGAACTTCCCGTGAGTCTTCTCGAGAACGGATTTTATCCGCTGTTCGAGTCCCCCTATCTTTCTATAGAGGGATTTTACGAGCGGTCTGGAGTCTGAGAGGAACTCATCGAGCTCGCTATTCGACCGCCCGTCGTTCAGGGAAATCCCGAGGACACAGGCGTCGCCGAAGGCATCGATGAGCCTCTTCGCAACGGGAATACGGGAACCGTTCGAACTCACTGAAGTCTTCAACCCGAGGGAAAGGGCGATATCTGCCATCTCCTCTATTCCGCTATGGAGGGTCGGCTCCCCGCCGAGGAAGTCTATCTCCCTGATACCGGAATGAGCAAGGATGCGGGCCATCTTCCTGAAATCTTCCGCGGGCATGTCTCCGATCTCCTTGAGACCGGCATTAAAACAGAAGGAACAGCTCATCGTACATCTGAGAGTGGGGTAGAACTGGATGTAGTAGGGATGGGAAGACGACATTGCTAAGGCCTGATGCCGCTGAACCCTGGATTCAGAAATCGAACGGGAAACAGACTCGACAGCGGGGGGCCACACGATCCATCAACGCAAAGCAGCTTTCCGCAACCGGTCATACAGAAAGACCTATCGAGAGATTCGAGGAAGCGGGGTTTCTCTCTCACTTTCCGGCATGCTCACGAAACGAGCCTTTTCCCCGCGCCGTGCGCTTCCTTCAAGGCAGTCGGATGATCGAGAATCGCTCCTTTGGCATCTACTCCGAGGAAACTCAGGGTCTCGTGCACCGGGACGCTGATCGTCCTGAAAAATGCCTTCCCCGTCGCCTCTGAACATTGGATACCAATCTCTTTTTTCATCCCGCCGACGAGGAGGAGCAGTCCCTTTCTCCCATGCGGACCCTCAGGGACCGGTTTTTTCAGGAGGTACTTTTCACACCAGAAGGCCTGACACCGGTCGATCATCGCCTTTGCCTGGGCGCTGAGAGCAAAGAAGAAGATCGGGGAGGCAAGGATCACCCTGTCGGCCTCACGCAAAGAACCATAGACCTCCTCCATGTCGTCGTTGATGATGCAGCTGCCCGTTTTGTCACAGCCTCCGCAGTCCTGGCAGGGCTTTATGTTCATGAAGTTCAACTTGAACAATCTCACTTCATGCCCTCCCTCACCGACACCCTTCAGCGCCTCTCTGAGCAGGATGTCGACATTCCCCTCTATCCTCGGACTGCCGAGGAATGCGGTGACCTTCATGCCCTCAATCGACCTTTTTGAAGCCCTGCTTCTTCGCCTTGCAGACAGGGCATTCGTCCGGGGCTTCGCCCTCCGCGGTATAACCGCAGACCTGACAGACATAGTAGTCGGTTTCGGGGTTCTTGCCGAGGGCGTCGAGGGCCCTCTGATACAGCTCGGCATGGACCTTTTCCACCTGATTGGCGTAATCGAACGTCCTGAGCGCGCCCTTATTTCCTTCCGCCTTTGCATCCTCGATCATTCCCGGATACATCTTCTGGAATTCATACGATTCGCCGTGAATCGCCTCATCGATATTTTCCTTCGTGCTCTTGATGCCTCCCAGTTCCTTCAGGTGGTTGTGAGCATGGACCGTCTCGGCTTCCGCAGCAGCCCTGAAGAGCTTCGCCACCTGTTTATACCCTTCCTGATCTGCCTTCTTTGCAAAGGCGAGATACTTCCTGTTTGCCTGTGATTCTCCCGCGAAAGCGTCCTGAAGATTTTTTTCCGATTTTGACATCGTCGACCTCCTAAAATTTCGAATGATATTCTTTTACTTTTTTCGCGAACTCTCGGCCGAACTCATAGCACTTCGTCTCGTCTTCCAACGAAGGCCGGTAGAGGATCTGCAGCCCGGGTTCAAACATCTCGAGGCCCATCCTCTTGAACTCATCATAGGCCTCCTTGACTGCTCCTCCTCCCCAGCCGTAACTTCCGAAGGCCCCGATGATACGATTTTTCGGCCTCAGTCCCCTCAGGTGCGTAAGGAACTCCGCTATCGTCGGATACATGATATTGTTCAGGGTAGGAGTACCGACGAGACAGCCCCTCCCCCTCCAAAATTCTTTAATGGCTACGCTCATCGGTGTGGCCCTCAGCTTAATGACCTTACACTCAACGCCCTCGTCCTTTATCCCCTGCATAATCGGCAGTGCCATCATTTCCGTGCTGTGCCACATGGTGTCGTAAATGATCGGGACACTCAGGGCCGACTTTCCTTCCGCCATGTCGAGATAGGCCTTCACCACCTTCTCAGGATTCTTTCTCCAGATGACCCCGTGGTCAGGGGCTATCATCTCGATATCGAGTCCCAATTTCTGGATATCGGCAATCTTCGTCTTTATAATCGGGCCAAAGGGCATAAGGATATTCGCATAGTAATCCACAACCGCATCTTCGAGTTCCGACAGGGATTCGCAGGTGATGAACTCATCGTCAAACCTCACCGCTGATGCGATATGCTGTCCGAAACCGTCCTGACTGATGAGGATCTTTTCCTCCTTTATATAGGTCATCATCGAATCAGGCCAGTGGAGCATCGGGGTCTCGAGGAAAAGGAGCGTCCTTCTCCCGATCCTCAGGGTGTCGCCCGTCTTCACGACTTTCATGTCCCACTTCGAGAGGTCAAAGAACCTCTCGAGTCCTTTCTTCCCCTTCTCCGTTATGTAGATTGTAGCTCGCGGTGCAAGCTCCATGATCTTATCAAGGCTCGTCGCATGATCGTTCTCTATGTGGTTGATCACCACGTTCCGTATCTTTGCAGGGTCGACGACACTTCGTATCGTCTTTATCGTGATATCCGAGAAATCGTGTTTGACCGTGTCGAGCAGGGTTATCTCATCATCGATGATGAGATAGTTATTGTAGGTTGTCCCGCGCGGGGTCGCGTAGCCGTGAAAATCCCTTACCGCCCAATCAATGGCGCCGACCCAGTATATTCCGTTCTTCAGCTCAACGGCTTTCATATCGCCTCCTCTCAGCAGTTCTGTCATCGGGATCATCCTTATCTCTCCTGCCATTCTGCAAGGAGGTGCGGTATGATCTTCTTATCGCCTCCTGAAGACTCGCGGCATCGGGTTCCCTTCCCGTGGCGGCCATGTCACCGCCGCTGACGGGGGCATCCTCCCTGTTATTCAGTAGTCAGCGTGAAACGGTCTCCTCTTCCGACATTGACCGCAGACACGGATCGCTTCCTTCCCATCCGGGGGATGTTCGTCCTATGGAGACGTCAGGGGGTTACCCTTCGAGGAGAGTGGAAAAGATGTTATGGTGCTCTTCTTCGTCCGAGAGTATCCCTTCAAATAGTTTCTTCGTTACGATATCGCCCTCTTTCGTCGCGAGGGAGATGATCTCTTTATACAGCTTTATCGCGTCCTCTTCAGCCTTCTTGTCCAGCTTCAGCATATCCTTCACGCCCTTGCCGACAACGATCGGCGCCGGCTTCGTCGTCGGTACCCCTCCGAGATAATCAAGCCTCTCCGCTATCGCCTCCGCATGCTTCATTTCCGTGATCCCCGTGCTCTTGAATACCCCTCCTACCGATTCGGCATGGATCCCCCTAACCGTAACATGCTGCCATAGGTACTGAACGCTTACCTGCAGCTCCCTTCCAATCGCATCGTTCAGCTTCTCCAATAGTTTCTTGCTCGCCATAAATCCTCCTTCGATGATGAATATGGCTCCGAAAGGAGCTGTGGTCAATGAATCGTTGTTTCTTTCTTGAAGACCTTGTGCCCGCAGAAGAAGCAGACGGTTTCGTCCTCATCGGACCAGAGTTCTATTTCCTCTCCGCATTTCGGGCACGTTATGAAATCCGGGACAGGCAAATATTTAACACTGCAGCGGCTTTTCCCTTTCTCCTTCGAGTGATTCTCCTTCATCTGCCTTCCTCCACCCTTCTCTTCGCAGCCGCTCCAGTCGTTCCGTCGCCCATGTCTTCATCTCTCTCAGGTAGAGCGCCGGATCGGCTTTCGCGAGGGCGGTGATCCGCTCTCGCTCCTTCACGCTGTCTCTGTGATCACCGGGATAGATGCCGTTCCAGGTGCAGTATCCGGAATCGAAAACGAAGGCCGGGGTAATCGGCCCGCTTCCGAGTTTCTGTCCTGAAAACCCAACTATATCCATATCGTATTCAATAACCCATCCGTTGTCAACCACCATCACATCGTGATCGACCCGGACGTCGGGAGAACAGCGAGGGCAATAGAGGTTCTTCACCGTCTGCTCGGGCAGAATGTTATCCTTGAAGTGGAAGCTCACCGTCTCCCTTCCGCATTTGCACCGCGATTCATGAGCGATACACATAAGCAGTCTCCTCCTTTGAACCTAATCGAGCATCGGTGAAAAGCGCGATTTTCTCGCACCGCAGAGCGGGCAGACCCAATCATCCGGCAACGCCTCAAAGGGAACGCCCGGAGGGATCTTCCCTTTTCTGTCGCCCTTTGCCGGATTATAGATATAGCCGCACTGCTGGCAGACATATGCCCCTTCTTCCGTCTTGACCTCTGGCATACTCTCCTCCCTTCGCATAATCAGGAGTCGAAGACTCCGGTTTCATTTCGGACAACAAACCCCGTGAGAAAGTGGTTGATAATTATTATCATATTAGAATTATTCTTGTCAAGATTGCTTTTGCCGAAGAGTTACGATGGGGACAGGCAACACTCTATTTAAAACCTTTCCCCTGCTAAGAACATCTCCTCAGCGTTCATCGAACTCCTCACGAGAGGAGATGAGGCCACACCCTTGAAGCCGATACCGAGGGCAGCATCCCGGTAACGATCGAAAACCTCCGGCAGGACATACTCCGCCACAGGGAGATTCTTCTTAGACGGCCTGAGGTACTGCCCGATGGTCAAGCGATGACATCCCGTATCATGAATCTCCCGCATGACGGAGAGCACCTCTTGAAAGGTTTCACCGAGGCCGACCATCAGCCCTGACTTCGTCGGCACTGAAGGGGCGATCGCCCTGGCATTCCTCAAGAGCGTCAAGGAACGTTTATAATCGGCCTGCGGCCTCACAAGCGGATAGAGGCGGGGTACGGTTTCGACATTATGGTTCAAGACATCCGGTCCTGAAGAGAGAACCGCCCCCAGGGCCGCCCCGTCACCCTTGAAGTCAGGGATGAGCACCTCGATTAGCGCCTGCGGCAGATTATCCCTCAGCGCCCTCACGGTCTCTGCAAAGTGCGATGAGCCCCCGTCAGGGAGGTCGTCCCTCGTGACCGATGTGACCACGACGTACCTCAGTCCCATATCTCGGGCTGCCATCGCAACCCTCTGTGGCTCTCCCCCATCGGGCGGCAGGGCGATCGATGACTCGACCGAACAGAAGCCGCAGTTCCTCGTGCATGAAGAGCCGAGTATCATGAATGCGGCGGTCGGCTTCGAAAAACAGATGCCGATATTGGGGCAGCGGGCTTCTTCACATACCGTAGACAAGCCGTACTGCCTTAGGGTCCTCCTCGTTTCGTGGCGCCCCGTAAAACCCTTTGTCTTTATCCAGTCGGGGAGTCTCATGGTTACCGTTTCTTGATCTCTTTTCATTATATCATGCCCTTGACTTTTTCCTGTCGGACATGTCATTATCATGTGAGTTTCGGAAGTTTTTGTAACTGGTAAGGCCGCAAAGACTTTGAGCTTTGAGGCCTTTTTTATTTGAGCAGGTCATTCTGAGACTTATTCTGCGAGTAAGGAGGAAGAGAGATGCCTAACGGAACAGTAAAGTGGTTCAACGAGTCCAAAGGCTTCGGCTTTATCACAAGCGAAGACGGCAGCGACGTGTTTGTCCACTATTCTTCCATCCAGGGCAATGGATTCAAGTCCCTTGCCGAGGGTGATTCTGTCAGCTTCGACATCGAAAAAGGCCCCAAAGGCCCCAAGGCTGTCAACGTCGTAAAGCAGTAAGTGTAAGGGAAAGTCCCTTCTCGCGAGAGGGGGCTTTCCTTTCCGCAATGCCGCGGCGGGAAGGTACATGAGAGAAGCCCGTCTGTCCGATACCCTTTCTGGAGAGCTGCTACCCAACGGCGTTAAAGCGGCTTGCGGGTCCGTTTCCGGTCCGATGCCCGCCTCATCACCTCTCTCAGCGGCACTTTTTTTTTCTTTGCTATCCTTTTGCAATCATCATACTCGGGGCTTTCGGTGACCGTCTCACCCCCTGTCCTTGAAACCTTAACCCTTATGCGTCCGAATTCTGTGCCTCTCTCTTCGACCTCGCGATCGAGAACGCTTCGTGATGCTTCGTGAAACCTTACCCCTATCGTAGTCGTCTCCTGAAAAAGGATATCTATGATCTCTGATCTCCTGCCCTCGTCACAAAGGACAGAGAGCACGACCCCGGGCCTCCCTTTCTTCATGATGACCTGAGTGAGATACACATCAAGGGCTCCCTCTGCCAAGAGCCGCTCCATCACGTATTCGTAGATCTGCGGGTTCATGTCATCGATGTTCGTCTCGACCACCGTCACCTTCGGGGAAAGATCGGTTTCATTCCGGGAGAGGGCCTCCCCGACGAGGATCCTGAGGGTATTCGGCATACCCTTTATCTCTCTCTGTCCGGCGCCATACCCTGTCGCCCTTATTTTCATTGCCGGCATACTGAGAAAACCGTCTGCTAATTCCCTCAGAATGGCCGCCCCTGTGGGGGTAGTGAGTTCTATGGGAACATCAGAGGCATAAACCGGAAATCCCTTCAGGAGTTCGGCCGTTGCCGGCGCGGGCACAGGAAGAATCCCGTGTTCCGTCTTAACAGAACCTGAACCGAGATTGACCGCCGATACATAAACGTC
>DASPUT010000109.1 GCA_035622735.1 Thermodesulfovibrionales bacterium
ATTAACACACCTCAAATCTCAATGAAGGCCGGGAAGACAGAAGAGGAACAAGGCAGCTCCGGCCAAAGCCTTTACGCCTTCGGGCTTATTCCTTATACTTTCTTATACGGGCATTCATGATGGAGAATATAGAGACCAATCTCAGGGCGACCGTCAAATACCTCTCAGAGGAAATCGGACAGCGGAGCTATCTCGATCTGAAAAAGCTGAACAGCTCTTCTGACTTTATCGAAGAGCGATTTCGTCTCTACGGTTGTGCCGTGGAAAGACAGCCCTTCACCTATGAAGGCAATACCTACTACAACATTATCGGAGGGGTGGACAGTCGAAGGGATATGAGAGAGGGTACGCTCGTGATAGGCGCACACTACGACACCGTTGTCGGCACACCCGGCGCGGACGACAATGCAAGCGGGGTGGCAGGTCTCCTCGAACTCGCGCGACTTCTCTCCTCAAGTCCGGCTCAAGGGAATATCTCTTTCGTCGCCTTCAGTCTGGAAGAGCCCCCCGTTTTTCTTACGTCGAGGATGGGGAGTCACGTCTATGCCGAAAGCCTTCATAGTCGGGAGGTAGAGGTTCGCGGGATGATTTCCCTTGAAATGCTCGGATACTACTGTGATTCAGAAGGCTGCCAGTATTATCCTTCTTCGCTTTTCAAATTACGGTATCCCGACAGGGGCAATTTTATCGCCTTTGTCGGAAACAGGTCATCACGGGCATTCACACAGCGACTGAAAAAGGCTTTTATGGCCGTATCTTCGCTACCCGTAGAATCCCTGAACACCTTCTCTTTTGTGCCCGGAGTCGATTTCTCAGATCACCGGAGCTTCTGGAAGTTCGGCTACCCTGCCTTCATGATAACGGACACAGCCTTTTACCGAAACCCAAACTACCACGGACCGGCAGATATGCCGGAAACCCTCGACTACAAAAAGATGGCAGACCTCGTTGCGGGGCTTTTTAAAGCCCTTATGCAGCTATGACTTCAAATATTTTATGAGGGCCTTTATCTGCCTTTTCGACAGCTTCTCATGGGGTGGCATCCCCGGATTGGGGGAATGAGACCGGGGAGTTCTTATCTGGTCTCTGATCCATTCATCGCTTCGCCTCTTCGTAACATCCGTAAGGTCGGGTCCGACCGCGGCACCCTTTCCTTTGAACGTGTGACAATTTATGCAGCGTTCTCTCGTGAAAAGGATAGACCCGTCAGGGGTGCCCGTGACAGCCGTGATGACGACAAGGAAGAGGATGGAGAGGATAGCCAAGGTTACGATCGCTTTGATCATACGTACACTTCCCTCTTCCCGTTTCCTCTTTACGGACAGATTGCCGATCATCTCATTTTCGATCATGATAATGATAATCTGAGGCTATTATCTCCCCGGGATCTTCTTTCTCTGCGGAAATAGCTCGATCATCAACTTTCCCGTCGCGACGCCGAACGCATCGAGGGGGTTCGCTTTGCAGTAATTCTCAAGCCAGACCATGAGACTATCAAAATCTTTCGTACCGACGATGTCGTAGGTTTCTTCGCTCCCTGTATTGAAGCCGGAGATGTAGCCCCCTACCCAATGATGATAAGACAAATCAGCGGCATCCTTGCGATCCTGAAGGAATTTTTCGCATGTCTTGCTCCCTATCCCGTAGACAGCCAAATTCCCCTGCTTGTCCCTGGCAGCAGCGAGTTCCATCGTCGCCACCATGAGCACGAAGAACAAAAAGATAATCCCCAGTTTCATTGATAGGAGCCCTCCTTTCGGAAAGATCACGCCCTAATCATAAATATTGTATCAGACCGAACGGGAGCACGGAAGGACCCTCTGGCAGGTTTGGCCGAAAAGCCGCGGTACATACTCCGACGGCCTTTTGATGATCCAAGGCCTTTATTGGAAGATCTCGTGAGGCTTGCTTCCTCGCACCGATAGACATGTTATAAGGGGAGTGAGGCAGGATGAGAATGAACAACACACCGTTCGGGTATCCTTCAGAGACATTCACCTTTGGCCATCAGCACGAATGAATGGCTGTGATATTCGGACTTCCAAGCGTCCGTTCTCGTGTACACCGTCCAACGTCATCTTGCCTGATAATAATAGCGTAATTATATTAATCCGCGCCTTTTTTTACAAGCTTCACCCGCTTTTAAGGTAACCCTGGTTTTGGGATAAGTAGCGCCTGAAAATCTGCACCCGCAGCACGGCCGGTCGAAAGATATTTTCGCAAGTTAATGAGCGAACGGAGCGTATGCAGCTTTTCGGAAAGCCCAAGACAATATTAGCTGCCGTCTGACAGCGCTACAGCCAAAACAGGTATAGAAACAAATACGGGGACAATAAATAAATAGCTATAAGGAATCTGAATGAAATCGTAAAAGAATGCAAGGTAGATCTTCAGGCCGGCTAAGGCAAATATCTTGTAATCAATATCCTCTTTGAATTTAAGAAAGAGCAGCCCTAGAATCCCTATGACCATTACTGAAGCAGCTAAATGAAAAATTTGCAGAATTCTTAATCTCTTCGCCAACGCCCCATTCAGGTAATCATAAAAAAAAGAAGCAAAACCAATTCCTCTAAAAAGGTGATAGGGCTTATCTGTCGAAGCTTGCCATTCTTTGACTTGCCATTCAACCGTCGCCGCCGTTGTGTAACCTGCATGCGATCTTAGAAAGATAGAAGGCTTTTTGACGAGGAAAGGAACTCCGTAAATCAAAATAATACCCAGCACGGCTACTGCTGCAATGACGAAAGCATTCTTTCTTTTTTCTGATAAGAAAATTATGCCCAGATATAATGGTACCCAAAGAATTAGCGAATATCTGGAGAGCAGGCAGAGTAACAATCCTAACCCTCTTAGGAAATTTGACTGAGAAAAAATAGTCAAGGACAGAATCAAATAATAGGCGGCAATCAACGTTTCAATGCTTATGCCAAATGCCTGAGGGTCATACTTTGTAAGCGCTAGAAGCGTAAAAAATGGAAGAAACCATAGACAGCCGATTCTTACCGGGGAAGCAGTTCTTCTTAGAACATAAACTCCATAGAAAGCGAGAGCGATACATAACACCACAAAAGCAGTCCATCGATAATCAAAGTGAAGCACTTCCGAAATTATAAAGGGCATCCATTGTAAGGGTAGATAGGCTGGGAACGCCTTATATCCCCACTCAGAAATTACTTGGTAAGGAAACTCGTTGTTGAGCAGTCTCTTTACCATTACGGCTATGATGGGAATAATATCGGAATATTTCACATCAATTCTGTAGTTGGCGAAGAGGCTGGTCAAAGCGATAGAAGTTATACCTATCCCTGCCGTCAAGTATCCCACCAACATAGCTCTTTTCCGTACCGGTATTTTATAGGGCTCACTGGATTTGTTCTTCCTTTCTAAAAAAGCAAGCCTTATGCCACCAAGACCGATTGTCAGGGAAGCAACAAAGAAGACAATCGGACTAAGATGAGGACCAAACCGGCCTCTCAAGAAGGTTATCATTCCGACTTCTAGCACGTAAGCTAGTAGGATTATTATGCTCGTGAAACGTTTGCTCATGGAACTAGTACCGGAAGGCAAGTTACTGGAAACGAATGGTGGAGCTGATTGGGAGCGAACCTACGACCTCTTGAATGCCATTCCTTGCTCCCTTCTTCCCCCATAAACAATATTCTATTTAGTCCAAATATTCGTGTCAATGAAAATGAATGATTCGACTTGCTTCTTCTGCCCTCCACAGTAAGGTCGAATGCGACATGTCCTCAAAATTCTCTTTGCGCTGGTGTGTAATGGTTTGCAATGGTTTTTATCGGGAAGTAGTACTGTGCCATAATGGTTTCAGTCTCACTTTTGTCGGTGGCGTCAAGCCAACGGACAGTTAGGCAGGGATATCTCATCTACCTTCAGGAATATCCGGAGGATTGATCCGCATGTTTTGACATAGTACGTTGAATGAAAGGAGGGACCATGAGCTTTTTTGTTGAAAAAGACTTGCGTGTGAAACAAATCCTTGAGGGTATCGCTTTGAGGGTTATATCGGGGGAGAAAACCATGATGACTTTTTTTGAGTTCGAACCCTATGCTGTGATACCGCCGCACAAACATCCTCATGAGCAGATTACCTATGTCATCGAAGGTGAGATGGAATTCACCGTTGAAGACAGGACCAGGGTCCTCAAGAAAGGGGATGGAGTAGTCATCCTTGCTAACCAGGCGCACCACGTGAGAATTCTTGACAGACCTGCAAAGGCAGTGGACGCATGGTATCCCCGTAGAGAGGATTATCTGTAAATCCAAAAGGTTTGAGAATATTGTGATGGTCTTTCCGAACCGAACGGCTTCGAGCTCTGATATAATTGCACATAGCACAACCGGAATTATGTGAGAGGAATGGCTTGTTCCTTCACTGGCTCTTTCTTGAGGGCAACAGAGATAGATTTCGCGGCATTCTCGCAGAGGCAGTTACGTGGCGTGTCGGCCCACTCGCTCTGCACATGAATATTTCGCAGCTGCAATAAGGGAGACAATAGATGTTCATCGGTCATTTCGGGTTGGCATTCAGCGCCAAAGCCGCAGCGCCCAAGACGTCACTGGGAAGCCTCTTTCTGGCATCCCAGTTTATAGACCTTCTCTGGCCGTCTCTTCTCCTCTTGGGCTTCGAGCGTGTCCGCATCGTGCCCGGCATCACCACGGTGTCGCCCCTCGATTTCGAGTCTTATCCCATTTCTCACAGCCTTGTTGCCGTTATGGTCTGGGCTCTGCTCTTCCGAATAATCTACCGTAGCATCAAGAAGTACGACCGTGGTGCGCTTGTTGTTGCGTTACTGCTGATGAGCCATTGGTTCCTCGACCTCATTGTTCATCGGGCTGACCTTCAGCTTGTACCCGGAAGCGACATCCGGGTCGGTTTCGACCTGTGGGCATCGCTTCTCGGCACCCTCGCTGTTGAGCTGCTCATCTTCGCTGTGGGGGTTCTCTTGTATCTTAGGTACACCGTTGCAAGAGACATGATCGGGAAGTGGGCCCTGTGGACTCTCGTTATCTTTCTCGTGGCTGCCTATCTCGGAAATATGTTTGGCCCACCTCCCCCGAACGTGACATCATTGGCGTGGGTGGGTCAAGGGCAATGGCTTCTCATTCTCTGGGGGTATTGGCTTGACCGGCATCGCCAAGCATCTATCATAGAGCGGTGAACTGACCTTCGTCCTTGAGTTTTGGGGAACTATCAAGCGATATGCTATTGTTGTTCAAGGCTTCATGGAAAGACCGCGAGTAATAGAAATGTGGGAGCAAAGTGAAGAAGAGATATGAAAGATACGAATAGTAAGCTATTAGCTACATCACGTGGGCCGGTTGAGTACATGGATACGGGGAATGGAGAGGTCGTGCTTTCTCTTCACGGGGCGATGGGCGGATATGATCAGGCGCACACCCTTGCACGTACCATTGGCGAAATAGATCATCGATATTTGGCTCTTTCTCGCCCTGGGTATCTCGGAACTCCGATTGCGGCAGGAAGGACGCCCGAGGAGCAGGCGGACCTTTACGCCGAAGCCATCGATCTGCTCCATATAGGGCAAGTCATCGTATTCGCTATTTCGGGAGGTGGTCCAAGCGCGATTCACTTTGCTCTTCGCCATCGTGACAAGTGCCGAGGACTTGTGCTGGTTTCAACCTTGGGTGGTCGAGCGAACAACAAAATACCGCCCTTTTTTCATGTTTTGACCCTCCTGGCTGGATGGCCGGCATTTGTAAGAATAATGCGGAACAGGACCGAATCGAATCTGAAGCAAACCCTGAGTCGTTCCATATCCGATCCGGCCATTTTGGAAAGAACGCTTATGGATGCCGATGCAATGGCCTTATACAAAGAAGTGACAATCGGAAGTTTTTACAGGATGGCGGAGCGGATTAAGGGAACCAGGAATGATATAAAAATATCCCGGACGAGGACTTACCCTTTAAAGGATATAGCAGTTCCGACTCTCGTGATACACGGCACGGAAGACCGACTGGTCTCGTTTGAGGAGCACGGTATGCGTCTTGCGACGGAGATTCCCGGTGCAGAATTGTTCGCGGCAGAAGGCGGTGAACATGTCACGATCTTTACGCATCGCAGGGAAGTCCAGGAAAGAGTTTCTGCATTTGTTCATGGCTTATATGGAAGCAAGTATCAACACGAATAGCGGGCTCCAGCCCGGAAATGGTCGTGCAATCGTCATTCCGCAAAGGTCAACAGGTAATCGCAGGCCCCACCTTGCTCAACCAGCCCCCGGACGACGTATGCGTCCAGGACAAGACAGTGAGAAGCGGGCCGCGCGTTACCCGTGCATAATTGACGTATCTCGTCTCCCCGGTTTATCATAATCACCTATGTTGGAACCGGACAGGCAACTGGAGATTATTAAGAGAGGCACCGTCGAGATAATCCTCGAAAGCGACCTCATCCGCAAACTCGAAAGATCCTATGAGAAAAAGAAGCCGCTCGTTGTGAAGGCCGGCTTCGACCCGACCGCACCGGACATCCACCTCGGTCATACCGTCCTTCTCGAGAAGATGCGGCAGTTTCAGGAACTCGGGCATGAGATAGTCTTCTTAATCGGTGATTTCACAGGGATGATCGGGGATCCGACCGGAAAGAGCGAGACGAGAAAACCGCTCACAGAAGAAGAGGTACTGAGGAACGCCGAGACATACAAGACGCAGGTCTTTAAGATCCTCGATCCTGAGAAGACGCGGATACGGTTCAATAGTGAATGGCTCTCAAAGATGAAGACGATGGAACTCGTCAAGCTCGGGGCGATGCAGACCGTAGCGAGGATGCTCGAACGGGAGGATTTCAAGAAGCGATACAGGAACCAACAGGATATCAGCATACTCGAATTCTACTATCCGCTGTTCCAGGCCTATGATTCTGTGGCCCTGAAGGCTGACGTGGAACTCGGCGGTACGGACCAGAAGTTCAACCTCCTCATGGGGAGGACGATGCAGCGGAAGATGGAGATGGAGGAGCAGGTCGTCATCATGATGCCCCTGCTCGAGGGACTTGACGGCGTGAACAAGATGTCGAAGAGCCTCGGGAACTACATCGGCATCGACGAGCCCGCCTTTGCCTACGTAAAAGGAGAGGCGACCGGCATGTTTCCGAAGATCATGAGGATACCGGACGGCCTGATACTCCGTTACTATGAACTCCTGAGCCATATCTCTCTCGATGGCCTGGAAGACCTTAAGAGGCAGAGCGAAGAGGGCTCCTTCGACCCTCTAAAGGCAAAAAGCGATTTTGCGATAGAGGTCGTGACGCGGTATCACGGACGTGAGGCAGCTGAGAAGGCTCGGATAGAATTCGAGCATATCAAGGCGAGGGAACTGCCGGACGATATCCCCGAAATTACCGTGACCCTTGGTGGTCCTGGCCAGGCGAGGTCTCCCTGGCTCCCCCAGATCATGAAAGACGCGGGCCTTGCGAAAGGGACAGGCGAGGCGATGAGGCTCATCCAACAGGGAGGGGTAAAAGTTGATGACAAAGCTGTTGCGGATCCCAATATCCTGTTCGAAAGAGGTGAGCACGTCATTAGGGTCGGAAAGAGAAGATTTCTCAGAGTGAAGGTTGAGGGCTGATCGCCCTCCCGTAAGACAACATTTTCTTCATCGTCATTAAGCGGCATTGCCCTCGACGAAAGGGCCTTGGTTCTTCTGTCAGACCGCCCGCGGTTACGTCATTTCTGTGGTGAATAACCTCCATGCGGTCTTGCATGAGAAATCTAATTCTTCCCTACGCTCTTCATCGTATTCAACAGGGAAAGAAGCTTCATGCTGCCTGCTTCCATGTTCTTGAATTCCCGAAAAGCGGCACGATCATCACCTGCAAGCTTGAGCTCATAAGCGCGCTCGGCAGCTTTATGGAGCTCGGTGTGCACTTTCCTAATTTCTCGTATTTCAGAATCGGCGGCATATTTCATGATTTCTTCGGAACAGAGCCATCGCCCGAACTTGCAATCATCCGGAGAAATATATTCCGCCTCAGTGACACGTCCCTTCCCGTCAAGAAATTTCCTCAATTGGACTTTCCATTTTATGTGGTAGAGCATCGCCCTAGCGTAAACACGTGCCTTCATGATCCTAACCCGCTTTCTTTTCCTGTCTGCCTTCTTGATTCTTTTATAGCAAAGGGCAGGGGGAAAAACAATTGGAAGAAGTTCCTATTTTCGAGCAAAAATCTTCTTATGAACGAATTCGCAAAACGACAGCTTTTCGTCGCAGTTCTGATTGTGATAACGCAGTGCGAAACAGGAATAAACGGCCCTATTTCGTGAAGGATTCTATCTGTCCCGGACGGTCAGGACGAAATATCCTGGAGAAGTTGAAATCTGGAATATTCCTCTTCTTTTACTATCTTATAGAAATCACAGTATATACACGCCTTATATTTCTTCGCGTATGTGCCCTGAAGGGCTCCGTTACAAAATGTTCCCACGATAAACCAACAGGCCCTGCCGCCATTTATGCCGCCGTGCATACCATTCAGGTTTTCCGCCGTCGTCGCCGGACAGACACCGAGATCATGCATATGATCGCCACCCGGCTCTCTCCCGCATCCCTTGAATTCCCAGCAGTTCAGTTTTCTTATCTTTTTCTTCTTCACGGCGACGATTCCTTTTAACCTCTAGGCTATTTCGCACCTCCAGCATCACACAGAACGTTTCACCATGTCAACTAGTTAATCGTCACCAGAGATTACATAGTATTCAAAAATTGATGCCGAGAGGAAGAGTCTCGAAGCACATTGCCGCACAGCAGAGCGGCTTTCCGAAATTTCAGGAATCGAAATAAGCTGGTCAACGTTTCTACAGACCGGGGGTCGGGTCATCTTTGCTCCCCGCCTTCACCCTGACAATTTCCGATACCATCGCTTCTATGGTCGATTCTTCAGGCATGATGTCGACCCTGAGACCGGCCTTTTCTACGGCCCTCTTCGTCACCGGCCCGATGACCGCGATGGTTATTCCCTTTAAGAATTCGTAAGCCTCGCTGCCGACGATCTCGACAAAATTGGTGAATGTGGCGGCGCTCGTAAAGGTCGCGACCGTGACCCTGCCCTCCCTGAGGAATCTCTTGAGCCGCCTCCCATGAATCTCCGGTTTCACCGCGCGGTACGCGTCGACGACGTCGATCTCCCCGCCGAGTTTCCTCACCTTTTCCGGGAAAAGCTCACGCGCGACCTCAGCCCTCGGCAATAAGAACCGGGACCCTTTCAGGCTCGTCTCTCTCTCGCCGGCTGCCCGCCCCTTCAGGAATACCTCGACCAATCCCTCCGCATGGAACTCTGCCGGTATCAGATCGACCTTCATCCCGGATCGTTCTATCTCAGCCGCCGTCTTTGAACCGATGGCGCAGATCTTAATACCCTTTAAATCCCGTATGTCTCTGCCGAGTTCAAAGAACCTCTTGAGGAAATATCTCACCCCGTTTGCGCTCGTGAGGATAATCCAGGTATAGGTCGTGATTCTCTCGATCGCGGCATCAAGTCCGGCGTAACTCCTCGGAGGAACGATCTCGATCGTCGGAAATTCCAGTATCTCTGCACCGAGATCTTCCAGGGTTTCAAACCCTGTGGCATGTTCTCTCGTTACAAGTATCCTTTGGCCGAACATCGGCTTGTTTTCATACCATGTGAGGCTCTCCCTCAGCCTCACCACTTCTCCGATGACAACCACGGCGGGAGGCTTTATCTCCTTATCCTTTACCTCCGAGACGATATCCCTCAGAGAGCTCACGATAGTCTTTTGGTCTGGCCTTGTCCCCCATCGAACCACGGCCACCGGCGTGCCGGGGT